>DATCGT010000349.1:0-5298 GCA_036508775.1 Tepidiformaceae bacterium
CGTCCTACTGCGCGCGGACCTCAACGTCCCGATGGATTCGGGTGTCGTCACCGATGACACCCGAATCCGTGAGTCGCTGCCAACCCTCTCGTATCTATTGGAGCGCGGTGCCAAGGTGATCATCTGTTCCCACCTCGGCAGGCCAAAGGGGGTAGATGCGGCGTTTTCGCTCGCCCCGGTGGCTGGACGCCTGGGAAACCTCCTGGGCCGCGAAGTGTTCTTCGTCGACGACTGTGTCGGACCGGTCGCGGAGGCTGCCGTCCGGGCAACCGACGGGCGATTCCCCGTTCTCCTTGAGAATCTCCGGTTCTACCCGGAGGAAGAAGCGAACGACAAGGGCTTCGCCGGGCAACTCGCCTCGCTCGCTGACGTCTATGTGAACGACGCTTTCGGCTCGGCTCATCGTGCCCATGCGTCCACCGAAGGCGTCACCCATTTCCTGCCTGCGGTTGCCGGGTTGCTGATGGAGAAAGAAGTTCGCTATCTCAGCGCTCTCGTGGCCAACCCGCCGAAACCGTTCGCCGCGGTTGTTGGCGGCGCCAAGGTGAGCACGAAGATCGCGGCCATCGAACATCTTCTTCCGAAGCTCGACATGCTCTTCCTGGGCGGCGGGATGGCGAACACTTTCCTGAAGGCCACCGGCGTTAACGTCCAGGCGTCACTGGTCGAGGACGAGCAGGTGGAGACGGCGAAGCGCATCATCGCGGAGGCAAAGTTCGCTGGCGTCGCAACCTACCTCCCGGTCGACGTTGTCGCCGCCGACAAATTCGCGGCCGACGCGACTGCTGTTACCGTTCCCGCCAATGCGGTTCCTGCCGGGGACATGATCCTGGACATCGGGCCAGAGTCGGTCGCGAACTATGCCGCGGCACTGGCTACGGCAAAGGCGGTCGTCTGGAACGGTCCTATGGGCGTCTTCGAAATGGAGAAGTTCGCAGAAGGCTCCCTCGGTCTGGCCCGTGCCATCGCCGGACTGGACGCGGTGACCGTAGTCGGGGGTGGCGAGACTGCCGCCGTTGTGGGGCTCAGCGGGATGACCGCCCGCTTCACCCACGTCTCAACCGGTGGTGGCGCCTCGCTCGAAATGCTCGAAGGGCGTGTCCTCCCGGGCGTCGCCGCTCTGCTGGACGCCTGACAGAATGCTTCTCGTGTTTCGCGGTATCCGGGCATTTCAGGTCCTGCTGGTGGTGGCGACGCTGGCAGAAGGTATCGTGGCGGTCTTCGCCCTGAAGTACTACGTCGATGGTCGGGGTGTGATTTTCCTTCCCATGGCCGCCATCCTGGGACTCACGTTTCTTTGGACATTCGCCGCCGCTTTGCGCGCGCCGACCTCATTCGTTGCCGTCGCGATCCCCGAGGGCAGAACGCGGATTCGCTTCTCCGGGTTCGTCGATATCGTGGTGGATAATCGCAACATCCTGGGGGCCAGGCTGGTGCGGAGGAGCTTCATCACTGGCCTCGGCGTCCGCACGAACTTCTCGGGCGATGTCGCCCTGGCCAGCGCATGGGGTGAGGGGGTCGAGCTCACGTTTAAAGCCCCCATCCGCGTCTGGCTGATCCCCGGGCTCCTTCCGCTCAAGGCACAACGGCTCTCGCTGAGCCTCCGAAATGGCCAGAAACTTGTGGAGCACTTCGGCGCTGCAAGTGCCTCGTCGCCTGCTACCAACACTGCTCGTAGGATGAACCGCCGTGGACCTCGAACTCGCTAGCCGTCTCGCCAAACCAAACACAACCAAGATCATTCTCTGCGTCCTCGATGGCCTGGGGGGCCTTTCTCGACCGGAGAGAATGCGAAGTGAACTCGGATCTGCCTCCATCCCGAACCTCGATCGGCTGGCGGCACGCTCAGAAGTCGGACTCACCGTGCCTGTCGGGGCTGGGATCACACCGGGCAGCGGCCCGGGCCATCTCGCCCTGTTCGGCTACGACCCGTTGACGTTCGACATTGGCCGCGGCGTCCTTGAGGCCGTCGGTATCGACTTCGAGCTCGGCCCCGACGACGTCGCTGCGCGTGGCAACTTCTGCACGCTGGACGCCGATGGCAACATCTCTGACCGCCGAGCCGGGCGCATCGCGACCGAGATCACCGCTGAGCTCCTGAAGGAATTGGCGGTGATCAAGCTCCCGGGCGTCGAGATCCTGCTCGAACCCGTGCGCGAACATCGCTTCGTCCTGGTGCTGCGGGGCAAAGGACTCGGCGACGTTGTCACCACGACGGATCCGCAGATCACCGGCGTCTCGCCTCTGTCGGCGAAAGCTGGTGACGCCGCGTCGGCCAAAACGGCCGAGCTTGTGAACCAGTTCGTCGCCCAGGCGCAGGCGATCGTCGCGTCCCACCCCACAGCGAATGGCCTTGTACTGCGCGGCTTCGCGAAGTACCCGCACCTTCCGCAGTTCCCCCAGATCTGGGGCGTACGCGCCGCGGCCTTGGCTGTCTACCCGATGTACCGCGGCCTCGCGAAGCTCGTCGGCATGACGCCCCTCGCCTGTCCCGGGGGCATGGAAGAGCAAATAGAGTCGGTCCGGGCCCGCTGGGACGACTTCGACTACTTCTTCGTGCACTACAAAAAGACCGATGCGGCCGGCGAGGACGGCGACTTCGAACGCAAGATGCACGTGTTGGAGGAATTCGATCGCTACGTGCCGGATCTGCTGAACCTGGGCGCCGACGTGCTCATGATCGCCGGGGACCACTCCACACCGGCGCTGATGGCGGCGCATTCGTGGCACCCGGTACCGTTCCTCCTGCATTCCAAATACGTACGCGAAGGTCACGCCGAGAACTTCAACGAGCGGTCCTGCCTCAGAGGCAGTCTCGGCACCTTCCCTGCGGTCGACGTCACCCCCCTCGCCATGGCGCATGCGATGCGACTCGAGAAGTACGGGGCCTGATCCATGCGGAAGCCATTCGTCGCGGGCAACTGGAAGATGAACACGACCGAGGCCGAAGCGAGTGCGCTGGCGAAAGGTGTCGTCGCGGTGGCCTCCACGAGCGCCTGCGACGTGGCTGTCTGCGTCCCGTTTCCGCACCTGTCCGCTGTCCGGGCCGCGACGCAGGGTTCGTCCGTTGCTGTTGGGGCGCAGGACGTCTACTGGGAGCCGAAGGGTGCGTTCACGGGCGAAGTCAGTGTCGCGATGCTGGAGGACTACTGCCGCTACGTGATCATCGGTCACAGTGAGCGCCGGCAGTTCTTCGGCGAGACGAACGAATGGGTGCGACGAAAGCAGGAAGCCGTCCTGGCATCGAAAATGGACCCGATCGTCTGCGTCGGGGAACTCCTCGAAGAGCGCCGCTCCGGTCGAACGGAGCAAGTGCTCTCCACGCAGCTGCGCGAAGGCTTGGCGGGTATCGCGCTCTCGGAACGGATCACGGTCGCCTACGAGCCCGTGTGGGCCATTGGCACCGGTGAGACCGCCACTCCAGAGATCGCCCAGGCCGCATGCGCCTTCATCCGGGGCGAACTGCGGTCCCTCGGTGGCGACGTAGCGGACCGGATCCGGATCCAGTACGGCGGGAGCGTGAACGCCGAGAACGCGACCACGCTGCTCTCGCAGCCAGATATCGACGGTGCTCTCGTCGGGGGGGCTTCCCTGAAGGCCGATCAGTTTGCGGCCATCGTCGCCGCCGCGCGCTGATGCCACGGCGGGTCGTCGCCATCGTCGGCCCCACCGCTACCGGCAAGTCCTCGATTGCCCTCGAACTGGCGCAGCTCCTCGGGGGCGAGATCGTCAACGCCGACAGCCGGCAGATATACCGCGGGATGGACATCGGCACCGCCAAGCCATCACTCGTCGCCCGGCAGCGTGTTCCACACCACGTCTACGACATCGTCGAGCCAACGGAGACCTACAGCCTCGCGCTATACCGTCGCGATGCGCACGCGGCATTCGAGTCGTGCTGGTCGCGCGCCGTCCTTCCGTGGCTCGTTGGCGGAACCGGGCAGTACGTCTGGGGGCTTCTGGAGGACTGGCAGGTCCCCGATGTGGCGCCGGCGCTCGCTCTACGCGCCGAGCTACAGGCGGTCGCTGACGTCGAGGGCGTTGCCGCCTTGCATGATCGCCTCGCCTCCGTTGATCCCGTGGCAGCGGCGCGGATTGACGCTCGGAACGTGCGGCGCGTCATCCGCGCGATCGAGGTGCACGCAATCACCGGCATCCCGATCAGCACCTGGCAGCAAAAAGGAACCCCCGATTTCGCGGCAACGATTTTTGGCATCGACGTCGCCCCCGACGAACTGCGTCTTCGAATCGATGCGCGTGTCGTCGCCATGTTCGACGGCGGATTCGTCGAGGAAGTGGAAGCGCTGCTGGCGCGAGGCGTACCGCCGGATGCCCCGTCGATGTCCTCGATCGGCTATTCCCAGGTGGTCCGCTTCCTCCGCGGCGACCTCACACGCGACGAGGCGATAGCCCTGACCCAGCGTGCCACCCACCAGTTCGCACGCCGCCAGCGCCAGTGGTTCCGACGCGATGACCCCCGAATTACCTGGGTGCGTGGGGCCGCAGAGATCGAGGCTCAGCTGGCGAGTCGCTGACAGCCGTCGCTGCTACACTTTCTCTATGCGCGTCACCAAGTTGCATGGGCTCGGCAACGACTACATCTACGTCCGTCCCTCGGAAGAGCTGGACTGGCCGGAGTTGTCGCGCCGCGTCAGCGATCGCCACTTCGGCATCGGCAGCGATGGGCTCATCCTCGCCCTCCCGTCTACCGTCGCCGACCTGAAAATGCGCATCTTCAACGCGGATGGCTCCGAGGCCGAAATGTGCGGAAACGGCATCCGCTGCCTCGCGAAGTACGCGGTCGAAGAAGGCATGGTGCCCGCCGACCGCGAGCAGGTGACGATCGAAACCGGTGCCGGCATCCTCGCGCTGCAACTCTTCCGCGAAGATGGGGTTGTCAGCGCGGCCCGGGTGAACATGGGTGCCCCGCGGCTGGCTCCGTCGTCGCTCCCGGCGAACGTCGAAGGGCCGGGGCCAATCCTGGACCTCCCCCTCGAAGTCGGCGGGATGCCGCTCAGCCTGACGCTGGTGAGCATGGGCAACCCCCACGCGATCCACTACATCGAATCTGGCATCGAAGAGTTCCCGCTTGAACGCATCGGGCCTCTCGTGGAACACCATCCCCTGTTCCCGCAGCGAACGAATTTCCAGGTCGTGCAGGTGGTCGACCGCGGCCACGTGAAGCACCGCGTCTGGGAGCGCGGTTCGGGCATTACGCTGGCCTCCGGCACCAGCGCCTCGGCGGTATGCGTCTCGTCGCGGCTCCACGGGTTCACGGGTAACCGCATCGTAGACTCC
>DATCGT010000350.1:0-3958 GCA_036508775.1 Tepidiformaceae bacterium
GGGCCTGTGGGAGTCCGGGATCGCGCGGGCACTGCGATTGGACCCCGGGCTGGTGGGCGTCGCAATCGCGGCGATCGCGGCCGCGGTGTGGTTTTCGCGCACGGCGATGGTGCGCTGGAACAATTTCTGGGCGACGGAGTACGACCTTGGGATCCTGGATCAACTCGTCTACAACACCGCACACGGCCGCTGGTTCGAAAGCTCGACTACGAGCTACAACTTCTTCGGCCAGCACATGCAGCCGATCCTGGTGGTATGGGCGGCCGCCTACCGGCTGTTCGATGCGGGACCACAGTTCCTGATCATCAGCCAGGCGGTGGCGGCGGCCGCGGCCGCGCCGGTGCTGTACCTGGCGATGAGGCGCTTTGGAATGGGCAGGGGCCTGAGCGTCGTCGTTGCCCTGACGTATCTGTTGAACCCATACCTGCATCGCGCTTTGAACTACGACTTCCACCCGGAGGCCACGCTGGTGCTGCCTGCGTTCGGTGCTGCCTGGGCGATAGCAGCGAAGCGGTACTGGCTGGCAGGTGGGCTGGCGCTGTCGGCGATTCTGTTCAAAGAAGATGCGGTATTCGTGACCCTGGCACTGGCCGCGGTGCTGTGGTGGTACGGGGGGCGGAAGCAGGCGTACGTGACGGGCGGCCTCGCATTGGGCTGGACGTTCCTGGTGATTGTGGTGATCATGCCGTGGATCCGCGGAGGTTCATCGAGCGACCTCGTCGAGCGCTACGGTTACCTGGTGGGCACGAGCAGCCAGGCGGAGTTTTTGCCGTGGATACTGGTGCACCCGTGGGTAGCGGTGCAGTACCTGGTAGCGCCGCACCGGCTCTGGACGATGTTCCTGTTCGTTGGCGTGACGGCACCGCTAGCCGTGCTCCGACCGAAGCTGTTGCCGTTCGTGTTGCCGGGGCTCGCCGTTGCAGTGCTGTCGATGTACGGGGTGCAGCGGGAGTTGCAGTTGCAGTACGCCGTAGAGGTCGTGCCGGTGGCGATACTGATCGGTGCGCTCGGTGCGCTGTTTGCCGTGCGGCGAATCTCGCCAGCGGTGGTGGCTATGGCCATCGTGGCGCCGGCGATCGTGGGCTACATCCAGTTGAGCCCGCTGTCGCCGAAGATTGACAACGGGCATGGACCCTCCGCCGAGCACCGCGCGGCGCTTATGGGCGCGTTGGCGGAAATCCCGAACGACCCGCGCGTCTCGGTGTCTGCACAATCGGGATTGACGCCGCGGGTTTCACAGCGGGACCACATCTACGAATTCCCGCGCAACGCGCTCGAATCCGACTGGGTGATCACAGACAAGTACGGCGCCGTGAGCGGCCAATCGGGGGGCCCGGCGGACTTCGATAAGGCGGTGCAGGACATCCACACCCAACTGGAGCAGGTGTATGACCGCGACGGCGTGGAGGTCTTTCGCCATCCATGAGGGTGTCGGGCGTGACCAGCCAGCCCTCGCGGCGGGGTCGGGGGAGCGCTCGTGCGATTGCAGCCAGTAGTGACCGGTCAGCGTCGTTGAGGGTGGGTCGGTCGATCTGGCGGCGAAGCACGGTGAGCTGATGGCGTAGAACGATGATCTCGAGGTCCTTCGAGCGGCCCGAACGGACCGCGAGCCGCGCCAGCGAGGCCATGAAACGATAGAGAATGCGATACACAACGCTCCATCATCGGCTTGCGCTCTGCCCCGTCAACATCCCTACGACCGAGTTTCCGGCACCCACACGCTCCGCCATGGAGGATGCCGGGCGCCGTGCAGAGCTCGTCGCGAACGGTGAGCTCCGCATGCACGGCCTCGCGCTCCACCCGTGTCAGGCGAACGCCGAGAAGCCCGGGGAAGAACCCGGCAAGTTGTTGCTGCAGCTCGGCGGTTCGATCCATGTGCCTCTCCAACGGCGTGGTAGCGGTTCGTGTCGTCGCCAGCAGTGCCTCCGTCAGATAGCGAGGCGGCGGTTTCGCCAGTGTGCGGCGAGCGAAAGCGGCGCGAGGGCGGCGAACAGGCAGCCGATGAACGCGATCCCCCAGCGCGGACTTGCCAGGTCGATGACGAGCGCCGAGAGGGCCGGGCCAACGACGCCTCCGACGCCCTCGATCGACATCAACGTGCCGATGACGGTTCCGCGGTCGCCCTCGCCGCCCTGGTCGATCATCGTCGCGGCGATGATCGGGCCGATGCCGCCCACGCCCGCGGCGAGCACTGGCGCCACTGCCATTACGACCCACTGGTTCGTCGCGAGGGCGAGCGCGAACGCGCCCACGGCCGACATGACGTAGAGCACGGCCATCTCGGCGAATCGCCTTCCGGGGCGGCTGAGCCTGGCTGAGAGCATGAGCATTACGAGTGCGGCAGCGCCGGCCGGGGCCAGCAGAAACGTCGTTCGCGGGAGCGAAAGGCCGAGCGTGAGCCGCGCAAACGGACCGTAGACGGCTGCCAGCGAGGTGATGGCTGCGTAATCGACGAAAACAATCAGCCCGAAGAACGCCACCCGCTGGAGCTGCTGGAACACCGGCGAGCGCGGCCCGTGCTCGCGCTCGGAATGCTGCTCGCCGGGGTCGAAGGCGTGCATCGGTTGCAGCACGAGGGGCGCGAAGACTACCACGGCCACCGCCACGAACGCTAGCCGCCAGTAAGCGAGGTGCGCAAGGAGCACTCCGCCGGCAAAGCCTGTCCCGGTGGCAAGGTAGCCGGTTAGCGAGAGGATTCCCGTGACCTCGCTGCGTACGCCCCGCGCCTGCGTCCGGGCGATGGTGTCGTAGATGAGCGGCCACATGGCGGCGCTGCCGATCGCCATGAAGACCGACGCCGCGAGGAACGCCGGGAGCGAGGACAGCGTGAGCAGGAGCGCCACTCCCACGCCCTGGGCAGCCACCGACAGCCGGAACAAGAGACGCGGCGAGGTGCGGTCGAGCACGCGGCCGGCGAAGGGATTAACGAGGAGCTGTGTCCCGCCGTAGAGCGCCAGCGTGTAGCCCGGCAGCCCGCCGGCGCTGTGCAAGCGCCCGAGCAGGTAGTGGTTCATGTACGACAGGTAGATGAACCCGTAGATGGCGTCCTGGCTGAACGCGAGAACGGCCGTGGCGATCAGCGCGCGCCGATTGATGACGCCGGTGGCCGGGGGAAGCGCTGTGGCTTCGGCTGTGTCCTGCACTGCGTGGATGATACCCGCCGCCGGTCAAGGAGCTGACGCGCGCGGTGACAGCCGCTGACGAGTTCGCCGCGAGACGACGCAGAGGAGTTGTCGAATAAGAACATTGTTCGGTTTGGTAGGCCCGGGGGGATTCGAACCCACGACCAATGGATTAAAAGGCCGACCGTTAACCCCATGTTGGCCGGGCTCAACTGCGCGTGGGCGCGGACAGCCTGCTCCGACGTGTAGGTCCGGGCGTAGCGGTGGGTCATCGTCAGGTCGGCGTGTCCCAGGAGCATCTGAACGTCGATCTCACGCGCCCCCGACTCGATCGCCCAGGTCGCAAAGGTGTGCCGGAACCTATGAGGATTGACGTGAGCGACGCCTGCTCGGACTGCCACCCTTCGCATAATCCAGTTCAGGGTGGTGCCTGACTGCATCGGTTTCTGCTTACTGGTCAGGAAGAGAGCGCCCGGCTCTTCTTTCCGGAAGCGGTCGATGTACTCCCTCACCATGTCACCAGTCGGTTGGCTGAAGCCAACCCAGCGCTGCTTGTCTCCTTTGCCGTGACGCACCAGTGCCCGTTGACGGTCCCAGTCGAGGTCGGCGAGTTCCATCCCAATGCACTCAGACGCGCGTACCCCGGTGTCGAGGAGGAAGAGGACGATCGCGCGGTTACGACAGCCGACGTAAGTCGCCGCGTCCTCCTTCGTCAGGATGGTCATAATCTCCTTCGCGCTGAATGGCTCTTTGATCACGATCGGCTGTTTGACCAGTGGGACCCTGGCGAAGACGTTCTGTTCGATCACGTCCATCCGCCGCAGCCAGGAGAAGCA
>DATCGT010000351.1:0-5173 GCA_036508775.1 Tepidiformaceae bacterium
GATTCGAACTCCCGGTGACTTGCGCCACACCGCTTTTCGAGAACGGCACCATCAACCACTCGGACACCTCTCCGTTCGCGAGTTTATCAAGAGATCGGTACTGAGTCGCGGCGGGCCGATGTACGCTGCCGGGATGGAACCTTTCACCGTTGCCTGCTGCCAGGTGCGCGCCTATGACCTGTCGGATGCCGAGGAGAATCTCCAGAACCTGCTCCGGACCCTGGACGATGCCGGGCTGGCGGGAGCGAAACTCGTTGGGCTGCCCGAGTGCGCCTACCCGGCCTACTACGTCGGCGACACCGACCCCTACGCGCGCCCCGGAGTGCGTGGGTTCGACAAGGTCTGCTCCCTCTTCGCGGCGAAGGCACGCCAATACGGTTACTGGCTCGCGGCGGGGATGGCTGTGCCGCATGGGCCCGGCCGCCTGACCAATAGTGCCATGGTGTTCGCCCCGGACGGGACCATCCAGGGTCGCTACGACAAGAGCTTCCTCTGGCACTTCGACACCAGCTGGTTCGAGCGCGGCACGGAGTTCCCGGTCTTTGACGCGGGCTTCTGCAAGTTCGGCGTACTCATTTGCGCTGACGGCCGCCAGCCCGAGGTGGCTCGATCGCTGGTACTCAACGGTGCCGAGCTGATCCTCGACCTCACCGCGTGGGTCTCCTGGGGCCGGACGGTCCAGGAGCTCTCTACGCCGCAGTGCGAGTACATGATGCCCGTCCGTGCCTTCGAAAATGGCGTCTGGGTCGCTGCCGCCGACAAGTGGGGGCCCGAGGCCGGCACCATCATCTACGCGGGCCGGTCGTGCGTGATTGACCCGGAGGGCATCGTTCGCGTGGCCGCCCCGAGCGACTGCGATGCCGTTGTTACGTTCGAGATCGAACCGGTAGCTGTTGAAAGGCCACGCCGCCGTCCATCGCTTTACGGTCGGCTCGTGGAGCCGACGCTGCGGCTGCCGATCAGCAAGCTGCTCGACACTCCGATCGTGCCCGCCCGGGCGAACAATCGCATCGCCGTGATACCTGACGAAGGATCGTTCGATGCCGGTCGCCTCGCCCGGCGATACAGCGAGCTTCGCGCCCAGGGCGCCGATCTCGTCGTCGCTCCCGGGATGCCCGGCTCCGGCAACTGGCACGCCGCTCTCCCTGAGATCGAGGCGGCGGTCCGCGAGAATGGCGGGGCGTTCGCCTTCGCCGTCGCGACCGACGGGGCCACGCCCGCCGCGGTGGGCGTCTTGATTACCCCCGACCAGACCTATGAACACGCACCGACTCACGGCAGCTGGGCCAGCGCCGGCGAAGTGAACGCGGAAGTCGTGAACACACCGGCGGGCAACATCGCCCTCCTTTGCGGAGACGAAGGACTCGTACCCGAAGTGGCTCGCTCGCTGGTGCTGGAAGGGGCCGACATCATCGCCTGGTCGGCTTTCGCGCCACACTCGATGACGGAACGCATCGCGCGCTGCCGCAGCGACGAGAATCGTGTCTACACCGCGGTGGCCTGGCAGGGGGGAGGGCTGATAACCGCGCCGACCGGCGCCGTCCTCACGGCCGTCCCGGCTGGCTCAGGGGTGGCGATGGCTGCGCAGGTCAACCCTGCCCTGTCGCGCTGGAAGGACATGGCACCGGGCACGAACGTGATCTTCGACAGGCTCCCGGCGGCGTATGGTGCACTCGTGCGCTGAGAGCTCAGGGACGAGGCTGAAGCAGCGTCACCGTGAGGTTCTGCGGAAGCTGTGACTTGGAGATCGTCAGCTTCGGCTGGGGTTCTGCCTTCGACCCGGTCTCCTTCAGGAACTTATCAATCGGCTCCAGGTCCATCTGTTCGACATCGGTCTTGTAGTTCATCGGGATGGCGATCCGGGGATCGAGTGTCGTCATGAGGTCGGCCGTTGCCGCGCCCCCGATGGAGTTCCCTCCACCCGCGGGCATCAGCAGGATATCCAGGTCCTTGAGTTCTTCTAGGATCTCCCGATCGGGGACCGCGCCAGGAAGGCCGAGATGTCCCACGCGAATGCCGTCGAGTTCGATCACGAAGATGACGTTCCTGGAGCCGTCGGCCCGCTTCGAGGCCACGCCTGTAACCAGGATCCCGCCAAGCTCGAACTCACCCGGGACGTCGAGCCGGAACGGGTCGCCCGCCAGTGCCTCAACGAAGTTGTAGCCGGAGTCGGTCCCGCAGCTCAGCGTCACCACTTCCGCCGCCGGCTTCGCAATCTTGTAGCCGCTCTCAGGAGGACACGGGTCGGTAATGACCGTGCCCTCTTTGCCCTTGATGCGAAAACAGTTGCGACCGAGCCAGGTGATTTCCACTGACGCGATGGTACTGTGATCGCGCCCAACACGGAACCGAAACTGTTAGCGAATGTGATCGGTTAGTGCCGGTCTCTGCAGCAGAACCCCCGCGACGGTTCCACCGAGGCCCATCGAGGTCACGAGCACACAGTCCAGGCGCTCCTCGCGGGCTTCACGCACATAGGCGAGTTCGAGTCCCTGTTCAGCGACATCGAGACCGGCAATTGGGAAGACCTGCTGGCGGTTGAGGGCCTCGATGGCGAGCGCCAGTGACAGCGGGCCGCTGGCGGCAAGCGCGTGTCCCAGGGAAGCCGCGACCGTCGTGACGTCAGCGTAGTAGACGTGACGGCCGAAGGTGCGCAGAATCCCGAAGCCATCGACGAAATCAACCGCTGGCCGGCCATCGGCACAGGAGACCACGAGATCAACCTGGTTTTGGAGAAAGCCGGCGTCAGACAGCGTGATCTGAATCCCCCGGCCCGCCTCACCCGCATCGGCCATCGCGAGGGGCTCGGCAGCCGAGTCGAAGAGCTCCCCGGTACCTGCAATGGTTGCCAGCGGGTTGGCACCGCGCCCGCGCGCGTGCGCCTCGGACTCAATCACAAAGTAGGCGGCGCCCTCAGCGGGAACGAGGCCCGCATGACGCTGGTCGAAAGGCATCGCCGCGGCGCCCGCCATTGCCCCCTGTTCCGCGAGGTGGGTGAGCACCGGGGCCTGCAACGACTGGGCCGCGCCCGCGATGACCACGTCCGCCTCTCCGCGCGCCACCAGGCGAACCGCGCCGATAACCGCTTCCATTCCGCTCGCCTCAGCCCCCCCGAAAGAAAGCACTGGGCCGCGCACGCCGAGAGCGCGCGCAATCACGTGTCCATAAGGGACGAAGAGTGTCGCCTGCCCGGGCGCCCGGAAGCCCAGGCCGTCCGCTACTGCGAATCTACGAGCATCACCCGCCCCGGCCCCCAGCCCCGCCGAGGCGAGTGCCTGCAGTGCGGCATCAAGAGCCATGGCGGCGCCGCGGTCGAGGAAATGGCTGACGTTGCTGGGGATCCCGGCATGGGCCTGGTAGTCGTCGGGGAGGGGAGCCGCGAAAAACGGCGTGTCCACCCCCGGCGGGGTCCAGTCGCGTCCGGCGGGAAACGCCTGGCGGAGAGCGTCCCACGCTCTGCCAACGCCGCTCCCGTGTGTCGAGACCACGCCGAAGCCGGTTACGACCGGCGGACCTGCGGACGGGCCGTCCGATTGCTCAGTCAGTTAACGAAGTTCCTCATCGAGAAATTCGTCATCATCCTGCTGGCGCCGCCAAAACATGAGGGCACCCGCCGCGGCCGTGAGTAGCGCGAATAAGCCGAGCAACTTCTTCATTTCAAACGTCCTCCTCGCACCCCGGCCCCAACCGCGCTGGTTGAAAAGGACACGAGGTCGGCGGGCTCAGTATAGAACAGCACCCACTGCGCGGGCAGGCCTCGGCCCTTCGCGCGCGTGCCATCGTTCGGGGCATACAACGGGTTGATGGCGCATACTGAGGATCAGAGGGAGTGGACGAAGGTGAATGCAATGACAGAAGACGCGGGCGAAGCGAAAGAAATTCCTGAGAAGCGAACTTCCGCTCCGCGAAATGCCGAGCTTGTTTCAATGCTTCACTGCACCCGCTGCCAGCTGTCCTACCTCCCGTCGAAGTCCACCAGCGCCCTCAAATTGACCTACTGCAGCTTCCTCTGCGAACTCGGTGACCTGGGATTCTCCATGGTCGGCCTCGAGCACATGGAGCGCGCGAAGAAGCCGGAACAGCCGCCGACACCCGAGCCGGAGCCCGTCGCGGCAGCTGAGTAAGCGCGGCCCTCTCCCCACATAGCCTTAGCGGACACTCGAGCGAAGCGACTGGAAGCAGCCGTCCAGGCCCTGTAGTTCCCCACGGTCAAAGGCATCGATTCTGAGCCCGGGTGTGCCATGCGCGTCGGGAGCGAACATTGGCGTATCGAGCGGATCGCCAACGCTTAGCAGGGCGATGATGGCCTCGGTGATATCGCCAGCCTCGAGTATCTGGCGGCTGTCCGCATCGGCCGTCCACACGCCGGCGAGGCAATCGGCCTGGAGTTCCTTGTCGATGTTGGCCTGGTTGTGAAGCGTGCCGATGAGATCCTGGACGAGGTGACCCCATTCATGCGCAATTATGAAGGCAACAGCGAAATCGCCGGTGTTGTCCAAATAGCTCTGCAGGAACGTACTGTCGTAGTAGATGCCGCGATCGAGTGAGCAGTAGAAGGCGTTTTCCATCTCAGCCGGGCCACAGCCGGTCTTGATCGGCGACGTATAGCCCAGGACCTGCGAAGGCGGCCTGTACGTCGCCCCGTTCTCGTAGAACGTGCGTTGCCAAAAATCCCCGATGTCGGCCACGCTCAGGTTGATCAGGTCGACGATCGTGTCGGGGCAGCCATCGGGCGTGTCGCTCCAACGATTGTCCTCTGCCTGGTCCGGACACTGGTCTACGTTGTCGGGGACCCCGTCATGATCCGAATCAAGCTTGTAGACCGACGTGGGTGCCGGCCCAGCGGTTGCCGACGCCGGCGTCTTGTCGCTACCGCACGCGGCAGCCAGGCACAGGATAGCCAGCGCGAAAAGCGCAACCAGGGAGGAACGAATAAGACCAGGTCGTGACACGATCCCCCCGATAGCGAGCCCAGGACGTGAGGCCCACAGAGCACCGCCCCGCGTGCGGCGGGTTCGGAGCAGCCGGACCGGGCCGGGACTGCGACGTCTACTTCTTTACGGGCGCTTCTTTCGGAGCCGCCTTGGTCTTCTTTTGCTTCGTGGCCTTCGCGTTGTTCTTCGGGCTCTTGTCTCCCATGGCGCGTACTCCTGCAATTGGGTGAGGAAGATGG
>DATCGT010000352.1:0-2363 GCA_036508775.1 Tepidiformaceae bacterium
AGAGCGTGCCAGCCGCAGGGTCTCGCGAGAGACGAGGCGCGGGGTGCCGTCGGCGCCCGGAGGCCCCATCGGCGCGCGGCTCCCGTCGTCGAGGAGCTTGCGGAGATACGGAACGGCCGTGCCCTCCACGAACTCCTCGGACCAGCCGTGACTGGAATTGAGGACGCCCGCGGCCATTAGCTCCCGGTACGTCGCACCGGACGTCGCACGCTCCAAGGCGTCCACGTCCGCGTAGAAGAAGATGTAAACCGACGCCATGTCCAGTTGTGCGGTTGTGGTAGGCGTCTTCAGGGTGGCCATCTGCTCGGGCGTCAGGCGATCCCTGTGGACCACCACGACCCGCAGGAAGTCGACCTCGAGGATCCGCGGCGCGCGATAGATCGCTTCGAGGATCGCCTGGATCTTCTCGCGCTCGACCTCGCGCCACGGGTCGAAGAACCGTATTGATCGGCGCGAGCCGACAACGGATTTGAACTCCACGCAGTCCTCCCCTCAGGCCACCTCGGGCAAACCGAATCGGCTAGCTCGTGAAGACGAGAATGTTGACCCCACCAATGCCCGCGTTGTGGATCAGCCCGACTTTCGCCTTGCCACCCTTGACCTGGCGCGGGCCAGCCTCACCGGTCAGCTGGCGGAAGATCTCGGTGACCATGGCCGCGCCAGTTGCGCCGATCGGATGCCCGCGAGAGAGCAGGCCCCCGTCCGTGTTCACCGGGATGTCGCCCGTGATTTCCGTCCGGCCGTCCCAGACAGCGCGGGCTCCCTCGCCTTTTCCGACGAGTCCGAGCCCTTCAATCGTGAATACCTCGCCCGGGGCGAAGGCATCGTGGACCTGGGTGACATCGACGTCCTTAGGCCCGACGCCGGCTCGCTCGTAAGCGATCTTCACGAGGCGTTCGACTTCGCCCGTGTTCGTCTCGGCATCGCCATCGCCGCCACCCTTGGGCTCGTGTTTGCCAGAGCCGGTGGCCCAGCCAGCGACCGTCATGCTGCGGCGAGCGCTGTATTTCGCGGCCTTCTCCGCCGCGCAAATCACGACCGCGGAAGCGCCATCGGTTGTCGGTGAGCATTCGAGCAGGGTGATGGGGTCTGCGATCATGCGCGCAGCCATCACTTCCTCGAGCGTGACTTCCTTCTGGTACTGCGCATTCGGGTTCATTGCCCCATTCCGATGCGACTTCACCGAAACCTGCGCAAACATCTCCGGCGTCGCGCCGTAGTCAGCCATATAACGCTGCGTCTGCAGGGCGTAGCTCGCGGGCATTACCGCAAGCCCCATGACCGTCTGGTAGCTCGCCTGCTCGGAGATCTGCAGCATGCCCCGCTGCATCTTCTCGAAGCCGACGACGAGCGCCGTGTCGTACACACCGTGCGCGACCTGGAGATAGGCTTCGCGGAAGGCGCTGGTTGAGCTGCCGCAGGCCATTTCGATGTTGATGACCGGGATGCCGGTCTGGCCCATCTCGCTGACGACGCTCAGCCCAGCGCCCATCCCTGCCAGCACACGGCCCACGTAGGCGACCTCGATGTCCTTGAAAGGGACGCCCGAGTCGCTAAGCGCATTGGAAATTGCCTCCCGGCCCAGGTCCTGGAGGCTTTTGTCGGGGAACCGGCCGAACCGGTGAAGGCCGGCGCCAAGGACTACTACTTCGCGCATCGTGTTTCCTCCTCTGCGCCGGGGCGCTATGCCCGCTTCGCGGGCTGCGCCATGAACGAAACGATGGTGTTACCGGCGGCGTCGTCCATCACTTTGTGGACGATGAGCTCAACGCGGTCGCCGATGCGGATCTTCGCCGGGTCGCAATTCGCCGCGACCGTCTGAACGTTCGGGCCGTCGTCAAGCTTGACCCGGACGATGGCATACGGCGGGACCATGGCGGAACCGGGCGGTTGCTGGTACACGACGGTGAACGTTTCGATCACGCCGGCATCACCGAACTGGACGTCCTCCTGGTCGCCGCTCGTGCACCCGGCGCAGTACGCACGCTTCGGGAAGAACATTTCGCCGCAGGCGCGGCAGCGTCCCCCCAGCAGGCGCGCGGGGGCGTCGAGGCGATCGGGCAGAACGAACATCCCCGGGCGCAAAGGCTTCAGCGTTGTCGTGCCCGCGGCACTGGCGTTGGTCATCAAGATCTCCTGTTCGTGTCTCGCGGGCCCTAGGTGCCCTTAACGTACTTTTCGCCGTCCCAGACGATCCAGCTTCCTGCCGCGTCCGTGGTCTGGCCGCGGACGTCCAGCTCAGTTCGGAGGATCTGGACCTCCTCATCTGTCGGTGGCTCCATTACCTCGATCGTGTCGGCGAGCAGCGGCTTGCAGTCGCACTCGGCCACGATCTCGTCGACCGTGACCCACGGCGACCGCGC
>DATCGT010000353.1:0-27798 GCA_036508775.1 Tepidiformaceae bacterium
GCGCTTCCCTGTGCCCTCCGGCGCACCCACCACTGACCACCTTCACGATAGAGAAAGACCAGTCCCATCCTCTCCTCACATCCCGCGGCACCCATCCTTCCATATCTCCGAGATCGAACACGCCATCGCTCGGGCAAAGGCCGACCCTCCCACCCTCGCAGTACTCACCGCCCTCCGGGCGACCTTCCTTAGTGCAACGGGCGAGCCGACAGCCGCAGCTGGTGCCATCGCCGCATCTGAAGCCGCCCAATCCCAAACGACCAACCACGTGGCATTGGGACGCAGTACCCGACTTTGCGCCGCCACTCGCATGACTACTCTGACCGCCGAGAACCTCCCCGAAATCGAACACCTCATGGAAATGGGCACAGGGGAGGAACTCGAGAGCTCGATCCTTCATCTCGTCAGTATCTATGTCCCGTACCGCTTCGCCCTTGGCCAGGGCATCGACGCGCGCCCCTGGACACGCGGTCTCCGGATGTCGGCCGAGGCCATACACCACGCCTACAGGCTCGCCGACGCACAAACCTTCGAGCGGGCTGATGCGACCATCTCTTCCCTCGAAACCCCGACAGGCGAGGGGCTGCCGGAATGGAACTGGCTCGCCCGATGGCGCGTTCAAACGCTGCGCCTGTACATCGCGCTGCTCCGCCGGGAAACCGCCCCGGCCCGCAAGGAGCTGTCCGGCCTGCTGCGGGCCCGGCGACGGGCCGGCGAAGCTAACCTCGATGGGATCGACGCCTTCCAGGCGAATGTTCGAGCGACAGCCGCGGCCCCCGACCAGACCGTCAATGTGCCCCGACCCGGTTCGCTCCATCTCCTCAACCTCGGATCGATGCTCGCGGGTGCAGAGGCGGTCGGCACCGCGGGGAGCCAGTCGGAAGCGGCCGCATGGTACGAGTGGCTCACCACTGCGGTCCCCGAACGCATCCAATCCTCGATGGAGTGGCCGGTTTCACGCTTACGTGTCCAGGGGCTCCTCGCCCTTCGTGCCGGGGATCCACGGAATGCCCGCTACCATTTCGAGCACGCGCTCGAATGGGCGGACCATGCCAGCTATCCCGTTGAACAGGCACTCGCGCAGGTGCAACTCGCGGAGTTCTACGACCAGTACGGCCCGGCGCAGGCGCCGAAGACCATCCCTCGCCTCCGCGACGCGGGCTGGAAGCGGCTGCTCTCTCTCGGTATCGACCCCGCTCCCCACGCCTACATCGTCGCCCGCAAGAGCGTCACAGGCAGCCCCCGCCCCGCGCTCTCGCCGCTCACTCGGCGGGAGACCGAGACGCTGGTCCTCCTGGCCGAGGGACTGACTTATCGAGAGATCGCCGAGCGAATGGGAGTCCGCTGGCCGACGGTGCAGGCCCTGGCGCACCATTGCTACGACAAGCTCAATGCCTCGGGCAGGGCGGCTGCAGTACAGGTCGGCCACGACCTCGGGATCTTCTGAGCCGGGCGGGCCAGCCGGACAAAGAGAAAGCCCGGGTTGCCCCGGGCCTCATCTGTGAAATTCGATAGAAACTAGCGCCGCACGCGGTCGCGCTCTCGCGCTTCGCTCCGCAGCTTCTTCTTGAGGAGCTTGCGAAGGCGGGCCGCCTCTTTGCGCTTCTTCTTCACGCTTGGCTTTTCGTAGTGCTCACGGCGGCGGGCTTCCGAAAGGATGCCATCCATGGTGATGCGCTTGTTGAAGCGCTTGAGGGCGCTTTCAAACGACTCGTTGTCACCGACAAAGACGTCAGACAATCCCGGGTATCACCCCGCCTTCTTCGCACACTGCCCATTTCGGGCCGCAGGTTGACCACCTTATCACTCGCCGTGGTTATCGTCGCTCTCCCGACGGGCCTTAAGCCAGCCCCGGGCAACCCTTACCCGCAGCCGAGCTAGAGTTCGAGGATTGCCCGCCCGGCTATCTTCCCCTGTTCGAGCGCATCGGTGGCCTCCTGGATCTGGTCGAGCCGGTAGCGCTGAGTGACCATCGCATCGAGGTCGAGGTGCCCCTCTTTGTACCAGCGGACGAACATCGAGAAGTCACGGTCGGGCCGGCACGATCCGCCGATGCTGCCGATGAACTTCTTCTCGCTCCCCACGATGTCGCCAGCCGCAAGTTCAACCGGCGTCTGTGGGATGCCGACCAGCACCGCCGTCCCACCTGTGCGACGGCCGAGGATCCCGGGGCGGACGGCTGGGACGATTTGCTCCATCGTCTTTCGGACGCCAATGCAGTCGAATGTGAAATCCGCCCCCGAGATGGGGCGTCCGCCGCTACCGAGTTCGTTGGGATTCAGCGTTAGCTCCTTCACCCGGGCCACGGCGTCCTCCCGCGAAGCATTGACGCCGTGCGTAGCCCCGAACCTTTTGGCAAAGTCGAGTTTCGCGTCGTCCAGGTCCACGGCGATGATCGGATTGGCGCCGATGACCGCGGCGGCGGCGATTGCGGAAAGCCCAACGCCGCCAACACCAAAGATCGCGACACTCTCGCCTGCCTTCACACCGGCGGTGTAACACACGGCCCCGGCACCGGTCATCACCGCGCAGCCGATAATCGCCGTGACATCTTTCGCGGCGTCGCCCGCCCACTTCACGACGTACTGCTCGTCGGCGATGGTGATATCGGCCCAGGTGAACACGCCGGCACGGATCGATTGGCCGTCGGGCAGCGTCAGGGTGGCCGTATCCGGGCGGCGGGTGTTGTGCTCGCCATCGCGGGGCACCCACGTGACCATCACGTCGTCGCCCTCACGGACATGCGTGACGTTGCTCCCCTTCGCGATGACCACCCCGGTGGACTCGTGGCCAAGGACGATCGGGGTCGGCTTCGGGCGATGCATCTGGTGAAGCTGGGAATGACAGACCCCACTCGCGTATTGCTTCACGACGACCTGGTTGGGACCGTGGTCCGGGAGCATGAGTTCCATCACCGAAAGTGGCCCCGGCGCAGCGGGAGCAACGACAACCCGTGCTTTCGTCGGCATGACGCAATCCTCCTAGTTCGTGGCGTGATTCTAGCGACTCGGCTCGACGCCGTACGAATCGAGCCAAACGATCCGTCCGATTCGGCCGTCCCAGGCGAAGACCGCAAGCTGCCCGAACTGCGCCGCCATTGCCGCAACCTCCCCGACCGGAACCTCGAAAATCGCATACCCCGGCTCGACGTGTGTTTCGTCCGAAGCCCGGTTTTCGGCTGCCAGCCAGCGCCATCCACGCGCCCTTATCGCTGCCTTGAGGCCAGCATCGCGCGCGACGTTCTCGTCGAGACAGAGTTCAGCCCCGCCCGGATTCCAGCCTGAGATGATCACGAACGGCGCTGTGGCGACCCCGTGGGGCCCCGTCCGGAACTCCTTCGGACCGTCCTGGAGCGCAACTTCGTAAACCGCGCCCTCGAAGGCGTCCCTCAGGCCATCTGGCGGAACCGACGCGGCAGACATGGTCCCAGTATCGCGCTCGGGGCCAGAGGTTCGCTCCCTCGCCACGGCATTCGCGATTTCGCGTCGCGACTTCTCCCGCCGCCGCGTATCATCTCGACCCACAGCAACCTGATGGAGTAGCAGCTGATGGCCAACATCACAGGCGCCCAGATCATCGCGAAGTCCCTGAAGCAGCAGGGTGTCGATTATATGTTCGGGATTGTCGGAATCCCCGTTATCCCAATCGCCGCGGCAGCACAGCGTGAAGGGATCAAGTTCTTCGGATTCCGCAACGAACAGGCCGCCGGCTACGCCGCCGCCGCCATCGGCTACCTGACCGGACGGCCGGGCGCCTGTCTCGGCGTGTCCGGGCCGGGAATGCTCCACGGGATTCCCGGGATGGCCAACGCCTGGGCGAACTGCTGGCCGATGATCCTCATCGGCGGAGCGAACGACTCCTACCAGAACGGCCAGGGGGCCTTCCAGGAAGCGCCCCAGATCGAGGCGGCCCGTCCCTTCGCCAAGTACTGCGCCCGCCCGGACACGATGGCCCGCATCCCCTACTTCGTTGAGCAGGCCGTCCGCACGTCGATCTCTGGCCGGCCCGGAGCCGTCTATCTCGAATTCCCCGGGGACATGATTAGCGGTCAGGTCGAGGAGGAGGGACTGCACTTCCCGCCCCGTTGCCCGGACCCGGCCCGAACGCTCGCTCCCCAGAGCGCTATCGGAGAAGCGCTCGCGGCCCTCAGGTCCGCCGAACGCCCGCTGGTTATCGGCGGGAAGGGTGCGGCCTACTCGCAGGCCGAAGACGAGGTGCGCCAGTTCATCGAGGCCACCCAGCTTCCCTACCTCGCCACCCCCATGGGCAAGGGACTCGTGCCCGACGACAGCCCGCTTTCAGTTGCGCCCGCCCGCTCCCACGTTCTCCAGAACGCCGACGTCATCTTCCTGATGGGCGCACGTCTGAACTGGATGCTCCATTTCGGACTGCCTCCGCGCTTCAACGACAAGGTCCGCATCATCCAGCTCGATATCGCGCCCGGCGAAATCGGCACGAACGTTCCGACCGAGGTCGCGCTCGTTGGTGATGCGAAGGCGGTCGTCGGCCAGCTGAACGCGGCGCTCAAGGCGAACCCCTGGCAGTAACCGGCCGAAACGACCTGGTGGACCAGCATCAACGCCAAGATCGAAGAGAACCGCAAGACCACGGACGTGATGATCAACGACGACTCGGTGCCGATGAGCTACTACCGCGTCTTCAAAGACATCCGTGACCTCCTGCCGCGCGACGCCATCATCCAGAACGAAGGCGCCAGCACGATGGACATCGGCCGGACGATGATGCCGAACTTCCTCCCCCGCCACCGCCTCGACGCCGCAACCTTCGGCACGATGGGCGTTGGCCTCGGCCAGGCGATTGCGGCCGCGGCCGTCAATCCCGGCAAGAAGGTCGTCTGCATCGAAGGCGACTCTGCCTTCGGATTCAGCGGCATGGAAGTCGAAACGGCGGCCCGCTACGGCCTCAACATCACCTTCATCATCGTCAACAACAACGGCATCGGTGGCGGGCCCGACACGCTCGACCCTGAGCGCATCCCGCCGTCCGCGTACACGCCCAGCGCCCACTACGAGAAGATGGCGGAGATTTATGGCGGGAAGGGCTTCTTCGTCACCCGCCCCGAGGAGCTGCGCCCGGCGCTCGAAGAGGCGATGGCGACCGACAAGCCGAGCATCGTCAACATCATGATCTCGGCCCGCAGCAGCCGGAAGCCGCAGCAATTCGGCTGGCTGACCCGGTAGGCGGCGAAGATGGCGGCAGAGAAGGTGGAACTGCACCAGTCTGACCTCGCCGCGCTGATCCTCGAGGAAGCGGCCGAGCCGCTGCATTACGAGGAGATCACGCGGCGCGTGATTGCGAAGGGGTGGCTCAACGGGAGCCGTGGCGCCACCCCGCAGCGTTCGCTCTATCGCGCCATCACCGAGGAGGTCCGCCGTGATCCCGATGGCACGCGCTTCGCTTACGAACACGGCATCGTGCGCCTGCGCGACTGGGCTACGAATCCGCCCGTGGCGCCGCAGGCTGCACCAGCGCCCGCGCCGGCAGTCGAGGCACCGGTCGCCGTTGCAGCAGCCGCGGGCCTGCCACCGGCCGAATCTCCGACAATCGCTGAGGTGACGCGGCTGAGTCTCCTCGGCTTCCTGCCGCAGATGCCACCTTCCCAGCTCACCGCGATCATCGACCGCGCCCTCGGGGCATTCGGAGTACCCGGGACGAGCAGCGTTCTCGAAATCGGCCCAACCGAGATGTCGGTCAAGGTGTCTCTCCCGCTCGAATGGGTCGTCGACTCCATCCTTGTCGACGGCGGCCCGGGCCAGTCACCACCCGCATGAACGAAGACCTGACGCTCGTCGACTACGCTTCGCTCACCCCGGAGTTGCTGGCTGCCGCCTGCGAGTCGGCCATCACCGGCTGCGACGCGGCCATCGCCGCAATCGTGGCGATCCCGGACGGGCAGCGAACGTTCGCCAATACATTGCTGGCCGTCGAAGAAGCAGTCTCGGCCGTCGGACTGGCGTCGGGGACCTATGCCTTCCTCGCGAACGTCACCCCCGACGACCCTTTGCGCGAGATCGCCCGCAATTGGGACGAAGAGCTGGACAAGTACATGGTCGGCCTCTCGTTTCGCGAGGACCTCTACGCTGCCGTCCGCGCTTTCGCCGCGACACCAGAAGCTACGGCTCTTACGGATGAGGACGCCCGGCTCCTCGAATACGAACTCCGCGACTACCGCCGCAACGGATTCGAACTGCCCCCGGCGCAGCGCGCCTGCGTCCGCGAAATCTTCGATCGGCTCGTCGTGCTCGACGTCGAGTTCCGCAAGGCCCTCGATGACTGGGACGAAGGCATTCTGGTCCGCCGCGAAGACCTGGCCGGGCTGCCGGACGCCTTCATCGACGGACTGACGACATCAGAAGAAGGCGGCGTGACCCGCTATCGCGTTTCGCTCGATTACCCCGAGTTCTACCCCTTCATGTCGAACGCCGAGTCCGAGACTCTGCGCCGCGAGCTCTTCACGAAGGAGCAGCAGAAGGGCGGCGACGAGAACGTCGCCCGCCTCGAAGAAGCCATCCGCCTGCGAAACGAGGCTGCGCTCCTCCTCGGCTACGACTCATGGGCCGCCTACCGGACCGAGACCCGGATGGCGAAGCGCCGCGAGACGGTCGATGCCTTCCTCGCCGACCTCTTCATCAAGGTGAACCGCAAAGCGACCATCGACTTCGAAGGGATGCGCGCCGCCAAGCAGTCGACCTCCGGCTCCTCCCAGATTCATATCTGGGACTGGCGCTTCTATCACAACCAGCTGATGAGGACCCACTACGCGATCGACGAATTCGAGGTCGCGCAGTACTTCCCCCTGGATGCCTGCCTCGACGGCCTCTTCTCGGTGACCCAACGGTTGCTCGGGGTGCGGTATGTCGCTCGCCCTGACGCGGCAACCTGGCATCCCGATGTGAAGGCCTTCGACGTCTACGACACCGATGGCGCGGAACCCTTCGCCCGGTTCTACATGGACCTCTTTCCCCGGCCCAACAAGTACGGTCACGCAGCTGCGTTCACCCTGCGGCAGGGCCGGCAATTCGCCGACGGGTCGTACCTGAAGCCCATCAGCGCGATTGTCGCCAACTTCACGAAGCCTTCCGCAACGCAGCCTTCATTGCTGCGCCACAGTGAAGTCACGACGCTCTTCCACGAGTTCGGGCACATCCTCCACCAGACGCTCACGCGGGCACATCGCGCCCGTTTCAGCGGGACCGCCACCGAGCGCGACTTCGTCGAGGCCCCCTCGCAGATGCTCGAACACTGGTGCTGGGAGCCGGAGGTAGTGGCCGGGTTCTCTCGTCACCACATCACCGGCAAGCCCCTTCCGAAGGCACTCCTCGACTCGCTCATCGCCGCGAAGAACCTCGATTCCGGGATCATCAACCTCCGCCAGCTCTACTTCGCGTTTCTCGATTTCACCTACCACTCCCCGGGCTTCGGCGGCGACACCACGAAGGTCGCCGAAGAGCTGCACCACATCACCGGCTTCCCGTTCACGCCCGGGACGCACTTCCAGTCGGGCTTCGGGCACCTGTTTGGCTACGACGCGGGCTACTACGGCTACCTCTGGTCGCACGTCTTCGGCGACGACATGTACACCCGCTTTGAGGCAGCCGGTTCCCTCGACCCGGCCACCGGCGGCCAGTACCGCAGGGCAGTCCTGGAGCGTGGCGGCACGGTCGACGGCGACGAACTGGTGCGCGGCTTCCTCGGGCGGGAGCCGAACAACGAGGCATTCCTCCGCGGACTCGGCCTCGAAGCCTGAGGGTGGCCAATGGCCATTAGCCGTTGGCCGTTGGCTGTCGCTCGGCAAACAGTGGGATCAACTCAACTTCATCCCGTCCGCCTGACTCACCGGCCCGCTAGAATACGGCGATGGATCTCACGCCGTATATCCGGACGGTTACCGACTTCCCCCGCCCCGGTGTCGTCTTCCGCGACATCACCCCTCTGCTCGCCGATGCGATAGCCTTTGACGCTGCCATCAAGGACATGGAGGAAGCCGCTGCTACGCGCCGACCCCAGGCGATCGTGGGCATCGAGTCCCGTGGCTTCATCTTCGGCGCCCCACTCGCGAACCGAATGGGACTGCCGTTCGTCCTCGTCCGCAAACCCGGGAAGCTGCCCGCCGCCCGCATGACCGTCGAATACTCGCTCGAATACGGTGAGGACCAGCTCGACATTCACAGCGATGCGCTCCAGACCGGGGCCCGCGCCTACATCGTCGATGATCTCCTCGCGACAGGGGGTACGGCTCGCGCTACCGCCAAGCTGGTGGAACTCGTCGGTGCGGTCGTTGCCGGGTTCGGCGTCCTCATCGAGCTGGATGCGCTCGGAGGACGTGCGACCCTCGGTGGCTACGCCATCAACAGCGTCATGCACTTCTAGCGGTGGCCGAAGTCATCCCCCTGGTTATCCTCCCGGGCAAGGGGATCGAGGTCCTCGACCAGACGTTGCTCCCGGGCGAGGAACGGTACCTCTCTCTCAATGACGTTGCCGGGGTCTGCGAAGCCATTCGTACTCTCCGTGTGCGAGGCGCGCCGCTCCTGGGCCTGGTGGGGGCCGCCGGCATGGCCATCGCGGCCATGTCACGAGGAAGCGACGGGGCGACGCTAGCAGCGTCTGCGGCGGAGCTCATTGCCACGCGGCCAACCGCCGTTGACCTCGGCACGGCGGTACGAGCCGCCATGAGCGAAGCTATCGCCGCAACCGCGGATGAACGCCAGGAGCGCCTCTGGCGATTCGCGGGAGCCTACGCGGAACGCCGCCGCGAAGAGGATCTCGCGATGGCGACCTTCGGGCAGGCGCTCTTCGACCACCCCATATCCGTCCTCACCCACTGCAATACCGGCGCCCTCGCGACGGGCGGGATTGGCACGGCCCTCGGCGTGATTCGCACCGCCTGGGAGCAGGGCGAGATCGAACACGTCTACGCGACCGAGACGCGCCCGCTCCTTCAGGGTGCGCGCCTCACCATCTGGGAACTGCAACGACTCGGGATTCCAGCAACGCTGCTGCCCGACACTGCCGCGGCCTCCCTCCTCGCTTCGGGCCGTGTGCAGACGGTCATCACGGGTGCCGACCGGGTCGCCCTCAACGGGGACACCGCTAACAAGGTGGGCACCTACGGACTCGCGGCCGTCGCTGCCCGGCACGCCGTCCCGTTCGTCATCGCCGCCCCGACGAGCACCTTCGACCCTGCCTGCAACGACGGCGCGGGCATCCCCATCGAGTTCCGCACGGACAGCGAAGTCGGCGGATTCGGGGAACAGCGCTGGAGCCCCCCCGGTACGCCGGCCTATAACCCGGCGTTCGATGTGACCCCGGCCGAACTGATCGCCGCAATCGTCACTGAGCGTGGATTGCTCCGCCCGCCCTACTGGTCGGCCATCAGGACAATGCTCGGCGAGCTTTAGCACCCCCCGGCCTTTACACTGGTAGTGTGGATGAACCTATCGAATTAGCGGTGCTCGGCGGGTCCGGTTTCTACGAGATACCCGGCCTGCTGATAAGCGACGAACTTGTCATCGACACGCCCTTCGGCGCCACCAGCGACGCGATCCGCGTCGGGACGCTCGATGGTGTCCGGGTAGCGTTCCTGGCTCGTCACGGCCGCAACCATTCGCTCCTCCCCTCGGAGATCCCCCAGCGCGCGAACTTCTGGGCGTTCAAGTCGCTCGGCGTTCGCCGCGTCGTCGGCGTGTCAGCGGTCGGGAGCCTTCGCCAGGACTACGCCCCCGGCCAGATGGTCACCCCTGACCAGATCATGGACCGGACGCGCGGGGCGCGCCCCGCAACCTTCTTCGGCGAGGGCGTGGTAGCCCACGCCAGCCTCGCGGAGCCCTTTTGCCCGGCGCTGCGCTCCAGCGCGATGGCCGCGGGCCGGGCGGCCGGCGCCGAGGTCCACCCGGATGGAAGCTACGTCGTGATCGAAGGACCCGCCTTCGGAACGCGTGCCGAGAGCGAACTCTATCGCGCCTGGGGAGCAAGCATCGTCGGCATGACCGCTCTCCCGGAGGCGAAGCTGGCCCGTGAGGCCGAGCTCTGTTACGCCATCCTCGCCTCCGTAACCGACTACGATGCCTGGCACATCGGCGAAGAGCCGGTGGATGCCACGACAGTCCTCGATGTCCTCCGGCACAACGTAGTGGTGAGCCAGAACGCCATTCGTCAGCTGGTGCGCAATCTGCCCGCGGACAACTGCTCCTGCGGCACCGCTCTTAATGCCGCCCTCGTGACACCCCTGGCCGCCATCGACGCCGCCACGCGCACGCGACTCGCCCCAATCCTGAAACGACGACTGGAACTGACACCATGACCATGCTTGTGACCGGCTGGGTCGCGATCGACGACATCGAAACCCCCTTCGGTGCCGTGACCAACTCCCTCGGCGGCTCCGCGACCTGCGCGGCCCTCGCCGGCTCGCTCTTCACGCCCGTCCGGCTGGTCGCGGCCGTCGGCGAGGACTTCCCTGACGAACTGCGCGCAAAGCTGGTCCGGCCCGGCATCGACATCAGCGGACTGGTCACCGTCGCCGGCAGCAAGACCAGCCGCTGGGGCGCCCGCTACCACTACGACATGAATAACCGCGACACCTGGTACCCGGAGATGGGCATCAGTGTTGAGTGGAAGCCGACCCTGACGGCCGAGATGGCCGCAAGTTGCACGACCGCCTGCATCGCTGCGGGCCATCCCGTCGACCAGCGCAATCTCATCCAGTCGCTTGTCTCCCCGAGAGCCACGATGGTCGACACCATCAAGCTCTTCATCGACGAAGCACTGGACGACCTTCGTGAAACGATGCGCCACGCCGACTTCGTCACGGTCAACGAGAGTGAAGCCCGCGAAATCGCCGGTATGCCGAGCATCGCCCGCGCCGCCCGCTTCCTCGCCGATAGCGGCCCGAAAGGCGTCATCGTGAAGCTCGGCGAATACGGCGCCGCGTTCGCGAGCAAGGACGACTACTTCATCGCCCCGGGCTACCCCCTCGAAAACGTTATCGACCCGACGGGCGCCGGCGACGCTTTCGCAGGCGGCTTCATGGGCTACCTGGATACGGTCGCCGAGATAACCCCGGCCGAAATCCGCCAGGCGATCATCTACGGCTCGACGACAGCCTCGTTCGCGGTCGAAGGCTTCGGGCCCTCGCGACTCCTCACACTGCGCCGCGAAGAGGTCGAAGCCCGCTATCGCGAGTTCCGGATGCTGACCCACTTCGAGGTGCGTGAGTAGATGGCCGGTCGGGAAGCTCGCTGGGAGGCAATAGCCCATTCCCGCGCCGATTACCTGGTGCATGAGCTTCGCGACGTCGACGAGATCAGGGGCATCCTCCGCCCGGGCGTCGAATACACGGCCTACGCCCTCGGGCAACTCGAACCGGGCCTTTTCGAGCGAACCCACTGGTTCCGCGCTCACGGCGACACCGGTACCGGTCTCGTTCTGCACAGCCAGGGCGGTCTCGGGGACGCGACGTTTATCCTCGGTGACCCGGGCGCGGTTGCAGCCATCCTCTCGCTGCAGCCCGGCCCGCCGCAGACCTATCTCACCTGCCAGCCCCAGCACGTCGAGGAGTTGAAGGCCGTCTACCGGCTCGCCAATACGAAACCCATGGTTCGGATGGGAGTCACCCCCGCGACGTTCACGCCTGCCGGCTCGGCGACCGTCACCCCCATCACCGGGGTCGACACCCGCAAGCTGAACCAGCTCTACGCCGCCGAGGGTGGCGCCAGCTACTACGCGCCCGAGCACATCGAGGGCGGCGTGTACTGCGGCGTACTGGTGGCGGGCAGGCTGATCGCCGTCGCAGGCACCCACGTCGTTTCCGACCATGAGCGGGTCGCCGTCGTCGGCAACGTGTTCACGCACCCCGGCTATCGCGGGCAGGGCCTCGCGACCGCCACCACCAGCGCCGTGACGGCGAAGCTCCTAGAACGCTGCGACAACGTCGTCCTGACGGTCGACCCCGACAACACCCCGGCGGTAGCCGCCTACCGTCGCCTTGGCTACCGCGAGAGCTGCCAGATCGTCGAAGCCAACGCCACGCGTCGCGACAACTTCGGCGTCAGCGTCGCCTTCCGCCGTCTGCGCGCCGCTATGCGCGGGCGCAAGTATGATGGTGCCTTCGTGACGCTCCACGGTCGCTGACCGGGAGAACGAGCGGACTCATTTCAATTCGCCTGGCCAGACGCCCCGAAAGGCTGCCCACATGACCGTGCCCAACGATATCGCCAACATCTCGCTCGCCCCGGAAGGTATCCGCCGGATTGAATGGGCTGCCCGCGAAATGCCGGTTCTTCGCCTCATCCGCGACCGGTTCCTGCGGGAGAAGCCCCTCCAGGGCATCCGCATGGCTGCCTGCCTCCACGTCACGACCGAGACCGCGAACCTCGCCATCACCCTCCGTGACGGCGGCGCTGACCTGCGCCTCTGCGCCAGCAACCCGCTTTCGACCCAGGACGACGTAGCCGCCGCCCTCGTCAGCGAATACGGGATCCCGGTCTTCGCCATCTGCGGCGAGAACAACGAGACCTACTACAAGCACATCCACCAGGCGCTGGAGCACGCTCCCCAGCTGACCATGGACGACGGCGCCGACGTGGTCGCGACCCTGCACAAGGACCGCCGCGACCTCCTGCCCGGGATCGTCGGTGGCACCGAGGAGACCACCACCGGTGTCGTTCGCCTCAAGGCGATGGCCGCCGACGGCGCCCTCGAGTACCCGATCGTCGCGATCAACGAATCGGACACGAAGCACCTCTTCGACAATCGCTACGGCACGGGCCAGTCGACCATCGACGGCATCATCCGCGCGACCAACGTTCTCCTTGCGGGAAAGAACTTCGTTGTCGCCGGGTACGGTTGGTGCGGCCGTGGCGTCGCCAACCGCGCCCGTGGCATGGGCGCCCAGGTCATCGTCACCGAGGTCGACCCGGTCAAAGCGCTCGAAGCGGTCATGGACGGCTTCCGCGTCATGCCGATGGCCGAAGCGGCCCGCATCGGCGACTTCTTCGTCACCCTCACCGGCGACCTGAACGTCATCGACCACGCCCACCTCTCCGTCATGAAGGACGGCGCGATCATGGCCAACAGCGGCCACTTCGACTCCGAGATCAACCTGGTGGCCCTGCGCGCCCTGAGCGAAGGCGACCGCCACGTCCGCCAGTTCGTCGAAGAATTTCGCCTTCAGGACGGCCGCCGCCTCTTCCTCCTCGGTGAGGGACGCCTGATCAACCTGGCCGCCGCCGAAGGCCACCCGGCCGCGGTGATGGACATGTCGTTCGCGAACCAGGCGCTCGGCGCCGAGTGGATCGCCATCAACCACGCGAAGCTTGGCAAGCAGGTCTATGAACTCCCGGACGAGATCGACCAGGAGATTGCCCGCCTCAAGCTGAACGCGATGGGCGTGACGATCGACACGCTCACGGAAGAGCAGCAGCGTTACCTGGCGAGCTGGCAGGCCGGGACGTAGCGACCAGCCGAGTTTTCGCCGGGGTTGCTTACTTTCCGAGGACTACCATCTCGAACGTTACCTTCTCGTAGGCGATGCCAAACCGCGCGATTTCGAAATGCTCGGAGGACACTATCCGGTAGCCGTTCCCCGCCATCACTTCCGCGTCCTTCTGCATCTCCCTGGCCACTTGAGCCTCGGACTTCAGCCGGAGGCCTTCCCTGCCCAGCGAGACCAGGACAGCAGACAGGAGCGGGCTCAGCAGGCCGAGCAAGCTATCGCGCCCGTACGTCTTGACGACGATACGCTTCGGCTTTGCCCCTGCGAACAGATGCATCGTCAGGACTCCTGTCATGGCGCCATATGGCGACGCGATCATTGTCGGCGGCGGCCTCGCTCCTCGCCAGCGGCCTCGGGGCCGTTCTTGCACCCGATCCCAATGCCGATTGGACGCGGATCTGCGCCCCCTTGTGCTCGCGGGTTCTATAGTTGCGGGCACAACATCGATCCACGGGTAGGGGAGGCGCGGAAGGCTGATGATGAATCAACCGGAAGAAGCGGTCCTGTTCGACGTCAGCGATGGAGTCGCGACGATCACGCTGAACCGCCCGGAACAGCTGAACGCGATTAACGGAGCGCTCACGAAGGGGCTCGGGGGCTGCGTTTCGCCAAGGTCCGCGAACGTGACGACGTTCGCGTTGCGATCCTCACGGGCAACGACCGCGCTTGCCAGCGGGACGCTGACCACCACCCAGGGCCAGATCGCCATTGGGCCGCGCGGAGGCGATCCGCCTGCGCAGGTCATTGTGATGTTCTCGCAGGGGCAGGCGCCGCTCTGCTTCCCGAAGGGGACTTGCGGCAAGTAGTCACGCTTTCCCCTTCGTTTTCGTTCGTGACCGCCGTCACAGTTTGTTATTCGTTGGGTCTCCCTTTCTCTTCCGTCGTGTGCGAAACCAGATGGGACGCGCGCGATTTCGATAGATCCGAGAGTGATCCACATGACGGACGGCGGCTTTCTCGTCGTAAAGGGTGGGCGTGCAATTACGCTCATAACGCTTCTTTCCGCACTGACGCTTGTTTTTGCGCTTACTTACACAGGGACCCATGCACATGCGCTCGGCGCAGATGCCACCGCAACCTCGGTGGTCGTGGCGGAGGCGCCGTCTATCATCCCGGCCGACGGCACCACGGCCAGCACGATTACTGCGGTGGTTACCGACGTCAATGGCAACAACGTACCCGATGGGACGACCGTCGGATTCACGACAACACTGGGAATCCTGTCATCGTCGACTGCCACAACGGTGAGCGGCAATGCGTCTGTAACCCTGGTCTCTGATTCGATGAACACCCCCGGCGTGGCCGCCGTGATCGCGCAATCGGGGAGTGCCTCCGGGAGTGCTGCGGTGACAATCGCCGCTGTCGGAACCCCAACCAAACTCAGGATCACGGTGCCATCGAGTTGCGACGTGAACGCCGTCTGCACGCTGACGGTCGCTGCGACTGACGCGTTTGGGAAGCCCGTGCCGGATGGAACATCGGTTTACCTGGCTGCTTCGGATGGGTCGATGGCGGGGAACCCCGAGCTGACCAACGGAGGGACGGCAACGTTCGTCTACACCGCGCCAGCGATGACCGAGACGGTTACCCTTACGGCCACATCGGCGACGGGCCTCGCGCCTGCGGCTACTGCGAACCTCCAGATCGGTAATGCGATCGCTAACCCCGTTTCATTGCCCGGGGCGACTCAGCGGACGATGCCACTCACCTCTACGGGCGAGTTCTGCTTCCTCTACGATGGCCAGGCCACGGCGGTTGCAGGCTTCCCATCCCTCTTCAACCCTGCCGTTGCGAGCGTAAACATCGGGGCCACGGATGGTAGCTACATGAGCTGGATGAGTGCGGCGCCCGCGCTGGCCACGGCGACCTCGCTGTCGAACGGCCAGTTCATCTGCGTTTCCGCTCCGGTCGGGTCCACTGTTTTCGCTCAGTAGGACAGGTCTTCCCTCCTCCTGTTCCCTGGCGATAGACAGAGAACGAAGGCTCTCCAAACGGAGGGCCTTCGTTCGTTCTGCGACAGGCGCTGACTATTTCTGGAGCACGTGGATCGTGCAGGCGGAACCGAGGCCGATCACATGTGCGAGACCGACCTTCGAATTCTCAACCTGCCGGCCGCCTGCCTGTCCGCGCAGGTGGAAGACAATCTCGGCGATGTTCGCCACGCCCGTGGCGCCCAGCGGATGCCCCTTGGAGAGCAGCCCGCCGGAGGCGTTCACGACCGCCTTCGTCTTCGGGACGTAGCTCTTGTCCTGGAAGGGTGCGACGTCTTCCTGGTACTTCGTCGGGATCCTGTTCCCGATCCAGGGGGCGCCACTTGCGATGTGTTTGCCCGCCTCCCCGTCGTTGCAGAGGCCGAGGTTCTCGTAGTGGAGCAGCTCGGCGGTGGCGAAGCAGTCGTGCAGCTCGACTTGGCTCAGGTCCTCGGGCCCGATGCCCGCCTGCTCGTAGGCGATCTTCGCGGCGTTGCGAGTGAGGGTGTTCACGTCGGGAAGGGTGAGGTCTCGCTCAGTGTAGGGGTCACTGGTCATAACGCTTGCGGCGACCTTGATGGGATGCGTCGTGTACTTGCGAGCCACGTCCATGGAGCAGAGGATCGCGGCCGCGGCGCCGTCGCCCGTAGGGCAGCACATGAGCAGGGTGTTGGGATAGGAAATCATCCGTCCCTTCATCACCTCGTCGAGCGATGCTTCTTTCTGATACTGGGCCAGCGGGTTCTGGGTGCTGTGGTAGTGATTCTTCACGGCGACCATTGCGAAGTGCTCAGCCTGTGTCCCGTACTGGCGCGCGTGCTCCATCCCGGCCATGCCGAAGACCGCCGGCATCATGTAGGAGCCGACGCGGCCCTCAAGGCTCGTGGCCTGGTCGCCGCGTGAGCCGAGCAGGCCCTGCTTTCCCATCTGCTCCGAGCCGACCGCCATGACCATGTCGTAGGCGCCGCTTCCGATCGCGAAGAAGGCCTCGCGGAAGGCGGTCGAGCCCGACGCACAGGCGTTTGCCGTGTTTACCACCGGGATGCCTGTCTGGCCGATTTGCTGGAGGACCCGCTGGCCGGATCCAGAGGTGGAGTAGAGGTTGCCACTGTAGAGGGCTTCGATGGCCTTCATCTCAACGCCGGCATCCTGCAGCGCCTCCGTTGCCGCCTGCGCGCCGAGCTGGGCGAGGTCGCGGTCAGCGAAACGGCCGAACTTGATCATGGATGCACCGATGATTGCTACTTCTCGCATGGTGTTTCCTTTCGAATCCGCAGCTGTGTGCGCCGGCCCTCAGGCGGGCTGGAACTGGTAGGCGATGTAGGAATTGCCGTCGTCGTCCTCGGAGACCTTCTCCGTGGACATCTTCACCCTCATGCCGAACTTCATCGCGTCCGGCCGTGGCTCGACGCCAACGATGTTCGCGTTCACCGACCCGCCGCCGTCGAGGTCGATGACAGCGGCGATATAGGGCGCCTTCACGTATGGCGTGGCCTGGTAAACGATCGTCCAGACGTACACCTGGCCGGTGCTGCCCAGGCGAACCGTCTCAAACGAACCGGCCGCCGAGCACTTTGCGCAAAAGAGGCGCGGACCGACGTAGAGTTCGCCGCAGTTGCTGCAACGGCTGCCGTTGAGAAAGTCCTTGTCGCGGGTGGGCCCAAGCGTCAGGTGTTTGACCAGGGGACGAACTTCAGGGGTCGCAGTTGTGGAGTCTGCCAAGGCAGGCTTCTCCTTTCTCCGTCGAATTGCCTGCGAATGCCAATCGCGAACGGATTCTACTCCGCTGGCGGTCGATTGGTACCCCTCCCCGCGACTATCCGACCTCTTTCACGAGCTCCATGAAGTGGCCCAGGTTCGCCACGCGCTCCGCCATGGTCTTGCCCTCGGGCTGGACTCGCATGGTGTTCACGCCCGCCACCTTGTGCGCCCGGATGCGACCACGGACCATTTCGTCGGTGCCGAGCAGGTTCGTCAGGGTCACCATCTCGTCCGGGACGTTCGCGGCGGCTTCCTCGCGCTTGCCGTCCAGCCAGAGGCGCTGAACCTCGAGGGCGGTCTCGGTGTAGCCGGCGCGCTTGTAAGCGTCGTTGTAGAAATTGTGCTGGCGTGAGCCCATCGCGCCGAGGGTGAAGGCCAGGCCTGGCCGTCGGGGTGCGATCAGGCGCTCCAGGTCGTCGCCGAACGCGATGGCGCCGGCGGCTGCCTGCAGGTCGACGTCGGTCAGCTTCCGCCCGGCTTTCGCCGCGCCCGCCGCGATCGGGCCGAAGAAGACGTCGGCGTGCTCCGGGATGAACGACGTCCCGATCCAGCCGTCGGCGAGTTCGCCGGTGAGCTGAAGGCTCCTGGGACTGAGGGTCGCCAGGTAGATCGGAACGTTGTGCGGGCGAGCGGACGTCTTCAGGGCCTTCCCCTCGCCGCCTGGAAGCGGGAGGGTGTAGATCTTTCCTTCGTAGTGGACGCGCTCCCCGCGGGTGGCCATCCGAACGATGTCCATAGTCTCGCGCAGGCGCTGGACCGCGCCTTTGAAAGGCACGCCATGCCACCCCTCGACCACCTGCGGCCCGCTCGCGCCAAGGCCGAGGATGAAGCGGTCGTGCGACATGGAAGCGAGTGCGAGCGAAATCATCGCGATGTTCGCGGGAGTACGGGCGGCGGCCTGGATGATTCCGGTCCCGAGGCGGATGCGAGTGGTCTGGCCCGCCATGTAGCCGATCGGCGTGGCCGCGTCGTGGCCCCAGGTCTCGGCCGACCACGCCGAATCAACACCGAGGGCCTCGGCTTCGCGGAGGAACGCCGCGGCTTCTTCCCAGTTTTCGTTCGCGGCACCGATGCCGATTGCTACCTTCATGTTGTCCGCCTCCGATCTACAGGTTGGGGCCAGGGATTGGGATGTCCGCGCCTTGCATCAGCTCGGATCCGATGCAAGTGCGCTGGCGACGGATTCTATCCGATGTGCAGAGTCGAGGTCATGGACGCGGGTGCAGAGGGGCCATTCGCTCCAGTTGTTCTCGGGGTGTTTGCCACCTCAGATTCTGGCGAGCCGCCTCGGATTCGAGCGAACCCCCCATCCACCCGGCGACTTTCGCGATGCCCGTTTATACATGAAGGGCACGTCTCACTATATTTGGCAACCGAAATGGCGGCTCGAGCGGGGCTCCATCCGAATGTCGCGTCAGTCGTCGCCGGGGATCACGCGGCGAGTCGCCAATGGAAGGCTGCGCATCGCGACTTCGCCCGTCCTGAGCAGTGGCTCAAGAGATCGTTTGACATCGCGGCGGCGGGCCTTCTTGGGGGCATGACGCTGCCGATCGTTGTTGCGGCTGCCACGGTTATCCTCGCAGTCGATCACCATGTCCCCTTCCTCGCTGACTGGCGGGTGGGCCGCGACGGAAGGCTCTTCCGCTGCTGGAAGTTGAGGACGATGACGACAGATTCGTCGGTCCTGCAGGGCTACCTCGACGACCACCCGGAGGAACGGGCCCGCTACGAAGTCAGTCGGAAGCTCCGTTACGACCCGCGGGTCACGCGGCTGGGGCGGATACTGCGGTCGTTCAGCCTTGATGAGCTCCCGCAGTTCATAAACGTGCTCTTCGGCGAGATGTCGATCGTCGGGCCGCGTCCAATTTCAGAGCGTGAATGGGTATATCGCGGGCACCGAAGGGAAGTCCTCGCCACTGTTCGGCCCGGGCTCACCGGCCTCTGGCAGGTGAGCGGTCGCAGCGATATCCTCCCGCGAACGCGAGTGGCGCTCGACTACCTCTACGTCCGCCACCGCAGCATTCCGCTCGACATCGCGATCATGGCGCGGACGCCGTGGGCGGTGCTGACCCGGCGCGGCGCGCGGTAGCGACTCAGACCAGGTCCTTGACCTTCTCCGCGAGGGCCCTGGTGAAGCCGACGGTGCTGGCGATCTCATCTATGCTGGCTTCGCGGACGGCTTTTACGGAGCCGAACTTCGTCAACAGGGCCTTCTTCCGTCTCGGGCCGATCCCGGGGACAGAGTCCAGCGCGCTGCGCGTCGCGGCCTTCGCCCGCAGCTGGCGGTGGAACGTAATCGCGAAGCGGTGAGCCTCGTCGCGTACGCGTTGGACCAGGTAGAGGGCCTCGCTTCCCCGTGGCAGGATCAGCGGCTCCTCCTCATCCGGGACGAACAGTTCCTCGAACCGTTTCGCCAGCCCCACGGTCGGAATGTCGTAGACTCCCAGCTCGCGCATCACCTGCACGGCGGCGTTCAGCTGGCCCTTCCCGCCGTCGATGATGACCAGGTCGGGGAGCGGCCAGTCTTCCTTTTGAGGAGCGGACGCTCCTGCGGAGGCGGTGCCGGACTCGTCGTCCGGGAGGCGTTCGCGGACGTCTTTCGCGCGCTTGAAGCGCCGTCGAAGGATTTCCTGCATCGTTGCGAAGTCGTCGGCGCCGATGACGGTCTTCACCTTGAAACGCCGGTATTCACTCGTTGCGGGCTTGCCATCGATGAAGACGACCATGCTGGAGACCGGGTTCGTGCCCTGGATGTTCGAGTTGTCGTAGCACTCGATCCGGTGCGGGATGGCCGGGAGCGCGAGCTCTTCTCGCAGCTGATCGAGCGCCTGCCCGGTCTTCGTCACGTCGGCGAGCCAGCGGACGCGCGTCATGTCGAGCGCTTCGCGGGCGTTGTCGTTGGCGAGCGCCACAAGGCGCTTCTTCTCGCCGCGCTCAGGCTGGCGGATCTCCACCAGCGTTCCGCGCCGGGTTGTGAGCATCGCCTCGACGTCGGCGCGCTCCTCCGGCTCCACCGGTACGACGACAAGCTTCGGGATGTACTGGGCGCCCGCGTAGTACTGCTCCAGGAAGCTGCCGAGGACGGCTGCGTCGGATTCTCCAGTTGCCCCGTCGAGCATGAAGGTGTCACGGCCGATCATCTGCGTCCCACGGATGAAGAAGACCTGGACGCACGCCTGGTCGCCCTGACGGTACAGCCCAAAGATGTCGATGTCTTCCTTCTTCGTCGTCTGGACGGCCTGGCGTTCGACGGTCCGCTCCATCGCGCGAATCTGATCGCGGATCATCGCGGCGCGCTCATACTCCATCGCGGCCGAGCAGGCTTCCATCTGCTTCTTGAGCCGACGGAGGACGTCATCGGCTTTGCCCTCCAGGAAGAGGATGACCTGCTCGATCACCTCGTCGTACTCGTCCTTCGTGCAGAAGGCGGTGCACGGGGCAATGCACCGCTTGATGTAATAGTCGAGGCAAGGACGCTGGTCCGTACCTGTGATCTCCTTCGTGCACGATCGCCACGGGAACAGTCGCTTCGTCAGGTCGAGGGTGGCCCGGACCGAGCCGGCACTGGCATAGGGGCCAAAGTAGCGCGCGCCGTCTTTTTCGATACGTCGCGTGATGTAGACGCGCGGCCATGGGTTCTGGACGTCGACTTTGAGATACGGGTACCGCTTGTCATCCTTCAGCCGGATGTTGAAGAAGGGCTGGTGACGCTTGATCAGCGTTGCCTCAAGCAGGAGGGCCTCACCCGCGCTGCCGACGACGATGTACTCGAAGTCTTCGATGACTTCGCGGAGGGCTCGCGTCTTCGGCTCCATCATGTGTGGTGAGCCGAAGTAGGAACGGACGCGGTCCTTCAGTTTCGCCGCCTTGCCGACGTAGATGACCTCGCCTGCGGCGTTGCGCATGAGGTAGACGCCAGGCTTGGCTGGCAGGGCCGCGAGCTGCTTGCGGATCTTCTCTGAGATGGTGGAGGACGCCACGAATCAAGTGTACGAGGGCAGGGACGCAAGGGGAGCCGCCCGCCGTCGCGTGCAATCGCGTAGAATCCGGCGGCAACCAGACTGCGGAGACCGTAATGCCCTACGAAGCCATCCTCTACGACGTCCAGAACGGCGTTGCCACCATTACGCTGAACAAGCCGGAGCAGCTCAACGCCTTCGACAACCAGATGCTGGCCGAATGGGCGGATGCACTTCACGAGGCGGACAGAAACCACGACGTGCGCGTCGTCATCATCACCGGCGCCGGCCGGGGCTTTTGCAGTGGCATGAACGTCAGCAACGCGGCTGCCGGGCGGGGCGTCCTCCAGACCGAATCGAACATCGCGACGCGGCGCCAGAGCCTCCGCAACAGCGTCCATCCGATCCCGCGTGCACTGATCCAGCTCGAGAAGCCGTACATCGCGGCCCTCAACGGCGCCGCGGCGGGGGCGGGCATGGACATGGCTTCGATGGCTGACATCCGCTTCGCCAGCAAGACTGCTCGCGTCGGCATGACGTACGTCCGGATGGGCCTCATCCCGGGCGATGGCGGCGGGTATTCGCTCCCGCGCATCGTTGGCACAGCGAAGGCTCTGGAGATGATCTGGACGGGGAAGATGTACACCGCCCAGGAAGCGCTGGAGATGGGGTACGTCACCGCAGTCTACGAGCCCGAGGAGCTGATGCCGAAGACGATCGAATTTGCGGAGCAGATCGCGCGAGGGCCGGCAATCGCGGTCCAGCTCTCGAAGAAGCTGGTGTACCGGTCGCTGAACATCTCGTTCGACGAGCACCTGGACATGGCCCAGATCGCGATGACGCTGGTGCAATCGACCGAGGATGCGAAGGAAGGGCCGCGGGCGTTCGTGGAGAAGCGCGAACCGCAGTTCAAGGGTTACTGAGAGGCGACAGGTGTCGCAGCCTCTGCCGGTGGCTCGATGCCGACCAGGGTCGCGGCGAACCACGGCGAGATCTTCTCGATCGCAAGGACGAATACGAGCGTTGTGGTGAATCCGACGACGAATAGTGCGGTCATAAGCTGCAGGTAGTCATGTGAGTAGCGCCCGTTGGAGACTAGCTCCCCGGCGAGCCAGACGACGAATAGCGGCTTGTGGGCCAGGTAAATTGCGAAAGAATAGCGCGACAGCCTGCGGAACGGCTCGATGAGCCATCTCCCGATTCTCGAGCGCGCCAGCCGGCGAATGAGCGCGGTGTAGAAGACGATGGCGCAGGTGCTGAACAGGAAGACCTGGACGCCAAAGTAGCTGACCGGGTACTCGCCGGTCTGTCCCGACCAAAAGTAGTAGGCGCCGATCGCGACCATTGCCGCTGCGGCAGGCACCAGGAGCGGCTCGGTCCACGCGAGATCACGCCAACGGCGTCCCGCGTAGAAGCCAAAGCTGAAGAAGAAGACCCAGACGAACGGATTGCGATAGGCGACGACGGCGAAGTTCCCGGCAACGGTTGAGTGCTGGTAGTAGACGATGGTTGCCAGGTTCACCATGAACGCCGCGACCGGTATCCGGGCCGACCCTCCCCATGGAGCCTTCGCAACCAGGAAGAACGCGACCATCAGGACGAGGAGGACGACGAGGTAGTAGTACTGGCCGCTAATGCCGAAGGCCAGCATCGAGCGGACGAGTGTCATGCTCAGCCCGCCCTCTGTCGCCATGCTGTAGGCCAGCGCGACGAACATCCAGAAGACGAGGGGGATATAGATGCGCCTCAGCTTGCGGGTGGCGAAATCGACCATGCTGGTGGGACGCGATCGCACCAGAAGCAGGCCAGAAACGAAGAGGAAGACCGGCACCGCTCCGTGTGCGAACAGATGAATCGCGTGCAGCACGAGGACTTCCCGTCCGGGCACGCCGTCCCATGCGCTGAAGTAGACGTGAAGGTAGACCACGAAGATGATCGCGATTCCCCGCATCACGTCGAGTTCGGTGAGGTGCGTGCGCGCGGCTGTGGCCTGTGGCGGTGCGGTCTGCGTCGAGAGACTCCTCGATAATTGCGGTGTCCGGCAGAAGGCCGAGTCGCTCTTAACGAGGGTACCGCTGCCTGCGCAACGACAAAGCCATTGATGCGGCCTCCCTGGAAGGCCTAGGTCGCAGCAGCTCCACGCGCTTCGGCAGGGGGCATCCCGGGACCAGGACCGGGCCCCATCCGCCGGTTCGCGAGCGAGCAGACCGTGGAACGCCCGATCGGGCCTTCCTTGTCGTAGAGGGCGCACTCGCCGATGGCGACGCCCTCCGTGCTGCCGTGGTTCACGACCTCGAAGCCAATCCACTCCTGCCTCGGCAGGCGGTGGATGTAGAGGGTGATGTCCGCGTTGATGAACTGCAGACCCTGGTTGCCGGAGTTGGCCCATGGGTTGGTGTAGTCCGCTGCCATGGCAACCCTGACGAACGGAGTGAGTTCCTCGCCCTGTACCAGCGGCCGGCTTTCGCGAACCCAGCAGCGCTTCTGGACGAGTTCCGCTCCGCCCATCCTGCCCGTAATGGTCCGGCTATCCCACATGGGCGAAAAGCCCTGCGGACGGGACGCCCCGCCGTTCGTAGGCGGGAACGCGGGGGCCTCGATCTCTTCGGGGGCGGGTACGGACCACACGGGGGGAGTCCAGACGGCGCCGTCCGGCTGCTCGGATTTGAGCAACGCCACGGTGTTGGCGCGGGCGATCTCCACTCCGTCGCACCTCATGGTCGCGTCGAATGCGCGGATCCGGTTTCCTTCCCGCGCAACGCTCGTCTGCACCTGGACCGGCCGCATCGGTGGGGAGCGGAAGAGATCGACTGTCAGCCGAGAGAAGAGGAATGTTGAGTCCGCGTACTGCTGGTCGAAGGCACGAGCAAAGAGCCCTGCAAGGAGGCGCCCGTTCAGCATCTCGGCAGACCAGGGGCCGCGGGCGATCGGCGCGGGAACAAAGGCGTCGTCCTCAAGGCTAAAGAAGGCAGGAGGTTCAAATTGGGTCATCGGGGAGGTGTTTCCTGATTGGTATGTGCCGCGATTCTACGGTGTAGGTCCTTCTGGAGAAGCGGGCGGCCCGCCGGGAGCCTGCCCGCGGTGCTTGCCCGCTGGCGCGGCAGCAGCGAGACTCGCCGTTATGCCTCAAAACGGTAGCCAGCCGCGTTTCCTCGTCCCCATTGCCGCGCTGTTTACCGGCGCTCTCATCGTCTCCAATATCGTGGCCGTCAAGATCGCCGATTTCTCGGGGATCAGCGGGCCTGTCAGTGGGTTCTTCCTCCCGTCGGCGGTTATCGTCTTCCCGATCTCGTATCTGTTCGGCGACGTGCTCACTGAGGTCTACGGCTACGCCGTCGCCCGCAAGGTGATCTGGTCGGCCTTCCTCGCGGATGCCTTCGTCGTGCTGGCGATCGTCGCCGCCCAGCATGTCCCCTCTGCACCGTTTTGGAAATCGAACGATCCGGCCTATACGGCGATCCTTGGCCAGACGTGGCGGATCGTAAGCGCGAGCTTTGTCGCTTTCCTGGTCGGCGAGTTCGCGAATTCGATCGTGCTATCGCGCATGAAGCTGCTGACGAACGGGCGTTTCCTCTGGACACGCACCATCGGCTCTACAATTATCGGAGAGGGCTTGGACTCAGCCCTGTTCATTACGATCGCGTTTGCCGGGCAACCGGGCTTTCAGGGTTTCGCACTCTGGTCCGTGATCTGGCGCCAGTGGCTGTTCAAGACGCTCTGGGAAACAGTCGCGACGCCGTTTACCTATGCCGTAGTTATCGCCCTGAAGCGGGCCGAGGGGCTGGACGCCTACGATCGTGGCGTTGATCTGAACCCTGTCGCGGTCTGGCAGTAGGTCGGCTGGAGGAACAGATGGGCGAGAACACTTTCAAGACCGACGGAACGATCGACAGCTTCGAGAATCAGCATGCCGATCGGCATTACGAGATCCAGTTCAACGCGCCGGAGTTCACCAGCGTCTGTCCGATGACCGGGCAGCCCGACTACGGCGCCTTGACGATCGTCTACGTTCCCAACCAGCGCTGCATCGAACTGCGAAGCTTCAAGTTCTACCTGCAGACGTTCCGAAACCGGGGCATCTTCTATGAGGATGTGGTGAACGAGGTTCTCGATGACATCGTCACGAGAATCGCGCCACGGTCTGCGACGGTGATTGGTGACTTCAACACGCGCGGCGGGATCTCGGCGCGCGTGACAGCGAGCTATGCTGATACTGCGCTTGATTCGTGACCGCAGCAGCGAAGCACTCTATGCTGCTGCATCTGTATCAGATTCGAAATGGACTTGAGCCATGACCGCCAAACCTGATCCACGCGGCTTCCCGCTGCGGAAAGCAAACGAAGTTCCGGCTGTCTCCGCCCGGCAGATGCGAGAAATCCAGAGGGTTGCCCAGGAAGACTTCGGTCTCGACATCCTCCAGATCATGGAGAATGCCGGCCGTTCCATTGCTCTTCTCGCTCTCCAAATGCTGGGGGGCCGAGGCCGCGGGCAGCAAGTGGTCGTGCTGGCTGGTGGCGGGAACAAGGGCGCGGCCGGCCTCGTGGCCGCTCGCAATCTCGTGAACTGGGGCTGCCAGGTGGCGCCGATTTTCGGAGAGGTCGAATCGGAGACTTCGTTCGCGGGGCACCGCCAGGTGCAGATCCTGCGCGAGTCGGGAATTATCGATGCGGCAGTAGCGGAGCCAAGCGAGATAACTCTGGAGGAGCAGCTCAGCACCGCTGATCTCGTGATCGACGCGCTGGTCGGGTATGGCCTCGAAGGCCCACCGATTGGCATCGCGGCAGCTGTGACAGAACTGGCCTGCGCGGCCCGGCGTCAGATCCTTGCGGTCGACGTCCCTACCGGCGTGAATGCCACGACGGGGGAAGTCAGCCGGCCCGCGATCCTGGCCTGCACGACGCTTTCGCTCGACCTTCCGAAGAAGGGGATCTTCGAGGCGCAGGCTCGCGCCAACGTCGGCGAGCTCTACCTGGCCGATGTCGGTATTCCCCTCCGCGTGCACGAACGGCTCGGCATCAACACGGGGGGGCTCTTCAGCGAAGGCCCGATCGTCCGGATCAAGCGCTAACCACCCTCGGTAATTCCCTGGAGGTGGCACTGTGCCGCTGACTCGTTACGTGAAATCCGCAGAGGACATTCGCCGCTTCGAGGATGTCTACGCGGCCCCATCGTTTTTCGACATCCGGACGCTGGCTGTCAGCTTTCTCAGTGACCCGGATGTCGTCGCTGAGTTGCTGCCGGCGCCGCTCATGCCGGCGCCAGAGCCGAAGATCTCCATCTCGGTGAGCGAAATCCGGCGCTCCGACTGCGTAGGACCATTCAACGGTGCCGTCGTCAACGTAGCCTGCGTCTATGAGGGCCAGGAGGGCTTCTACTGCCTGTCGATGCCGATGAGTACGGATACTGCCGTCATCTTCGGACGAGAGCTGTTCGCGGAGCCGAAGAAGCTCGCCGAGATCCGCATGGAGCAACGGGGCAAGCACGTCCAGGGTACGGTGACCCGCCACGGCGTCACATACATGGACCTCCGCGGCACCTTCGACGAAGAGCTCGACGCAGTCGGCCGGGAGAGCTCCAGCCAGCACTACTACTTCAAGTTCTTGCCGGCAGCCGACGGGCACGGGCTGGCCCGCGATCCGCAGATGATCCGCGTCACGCACCGGGGGGAGACGCACCGGGCGGTCAGTGGAGCGGGCACGATTACCTTCCGCGAATCAGCGCACGATCCGCTGATCGACATCCCCGTCGTGCAGGTACTGGGCGCGACGTTGAGCGAGAGCGACCTGCATACCTCGGCGGAGGTGGTGGCGACGGTTCCCGCAGAGGCGTTCCTGCCGCATGCGTACGGCAAGACGGACGACTTCACCGCCTGGGCCGAGGGGCGAATGCCTGCGGGTCAGTAGCCCCGGCTATCCCAGAGGATGTCACCGGCGCCGCTGAGCTTCGCCTGGTAGCGAGACGCGACGAAGAGCAGGTCGCTTAGCCGGTTGAGGTAAGGAATCACCTGGTCGCCGATCGATTCCTCGCGGGAGAGGGCGATCGTCGATCGCTCGGCGCGACGGCAAACCGTGCGCGCGACGTGGAGCTGTGCGGCGGCGGGGTCACCGCCGGGCAGGATGAAACTCGCGAGCGGCTCCAGCAATTCGTTCCAGGCATCGATCCAGTCCTCGAGCTGCTTCACGTGGCGGGGCTCGATCCGGGGCACCGGCAACCGCTTCTTGTCCTCTTCGAGGATGCACAGGTCGGAGCCGAGGTTGAAGAGAACCTGCTGGATGATGAAGAAGGCGGGCTTCAGCGCCTCGTCCATGCCAGAGGTAACAGCGACGCCGACGACGCTGTTCAGTTCGTCGACGGTCCCATAAGCCACGATGCGGAGGCTGTCCTTGGCAATCCGTTGACCTCCGCCGAGTGCGGTGGTGCCGGTGTCCCCGGCGCGGGTGTAGACGCGGTTAATTCGGACCATGTCGGAGAGGGTACAGGGGATCGGGGGCCCCTGTCAGCGCATACAGGCGACACAATGGTTACTGCAGAACGCACGGGAGGAACCAGGTTGAGTGTTGTAACGAGCCTTCGCTGTGTCCGCTGCTACGCGGCCCTG
>DATCGT010000354.1:0-3351 GCA_036508775.1 Tepidiformaceae bacterium
GACGTTCTGGATCGGCTGCTTCGTGCCGATGTTGTGCACGGTGTACCCGTTGTTGGTGAGGATGATGTCGACCAGGTTCTTCCCGATGTCGTGGACGTCGCCCCGAACGGTCGCGAGCACGATCGTTCCCTTGCCCCCGCCGCTGGACTTTTCCATATACGGCTCGAGGTAGGCGACCGCGGTCTTCATCGTCTCCGCCGACTGCAGGACGAACGGGAGTTGCATCTTCCCGCTTCCGAAGAGTTCGCCGACGATCCGCATCCCATCGAGCAGGTGCTGGTTGATGATCGTGAGCGGATCCATCCGCGAGAGCGCGTCCGCCAGGTCAGCGTCGATGCCCCGGCGATCACCGTCGATGATGCGCGCCCGGAGCCGCTCCTCGACCGGCAGTGTGGTGCGATCGACCTTCACGGTCTTCTCCGTCTCCGCGCCTTCAAAGAGCGAGAGGAAGTGCGTCAGCGGGTCATAGCCCTCGCGGCGTCGGTCGTAGATGAGGTCGCGGGCGGTCTGTAGCTGCTCTTCCGGGATGCGCGCCAGCGGCAGGATCTGCCGTGCGTTGACGATCGCCGCATCAAGGCCATGCTCGATCGCCTCGTAGAGCATCACGGAGTTGAGGACGCGACGGGCCGCCGCTTTCAGACCGAACGAGCAGTTCGAAATCCCCAGGACGGTGTGAACGCCCGGGAGTTCAATTTTGACCCGGCGAATGGCCTCGAGCGTCTCCATCGCGTCGCCACGGAGGTCTTCCTGCCCGCCGCTCAGGGGGAACGTCAGCATGTCGAAGAGGAGGTCGCCGGGCTCCATGCCGTACCGGTTCACCGCCAGGTCGTGGATACGATGGGCGACCCGGAGCTTCCAGTCCGCCGTGCGCGCCTGCCCCTCCTCGTCGATGACGAGGGCGATGGCCGCAGCCCCGTGGCGCTTGAGCAGCGGCAACAGGCGGCCGATCTTCCGCTCGCCGTCCTCGAGGTTGATGGAGTTCACGATGGGCTTGCCGCCGTAGAGCTTGAGCCCGGCTTCGATGACGGGCGGCTCAGTCGAGTCGAGCACGAGCGGCAGGGTCGACTGGGTGCGGAGAACCCCGACCAGCTGCTCCGCGTCCGCGACGCCGTTCCGGCCAACGTAGTCGACCATCACGTCGATGACGTGCGCGCCTTCGCCTGCCTGCTCACGGGCTACGCCCACCATGCCGACGACGTCGTCGGCCAGGAGGAGGTCCCGGAACGCTCGCGAGCCCGTCGCGTTGAGCCGCTCACCCACCACGAGGAACGAGGTTTCCTGCTCGATCGGCACGCTTGTATAAAGAGAAGAGACCGCGGCCTCGTAGGCGATTGGTCGCGGCTTCGGGGCGCGCCGCCCGATGGCCTCGATTGCCGCACGGAAGTGGGCGGGCGTCGTCCCGCAGCACCCCCCGGCGATGCTCGTGCCGAACTCCTCGACGAAGATCTTCTGGTAGCGAGCGAACTCTTCGGGCGTGAGCTTGTAGCAGGCCTGGCCGTCCACTAGCTCCGGCAGCCCCGCGTTCGGCGCGATGAAGACCGGGCGGCGGGAGTGCTCCGCGAGGTAACGGACGTGCTCGACCATCTGCTCGGGACCGGTTGCGCAGTTGATCCCGATCACGTCGACGACATCCATCGCTTCGAGCGTGGTCAGCGCGCAGGCGATATCTGAGCCGAGAAGCATGGTGCCGGTAGATTCGACGGTGACGCTGGCGATCACCGGTACGCGAATGCCCATCTCCTCCATCGCATCGGAGCAGGCCGCGAGCGCGGCCTTGGTCTGCAGGAGGTCCTGGCAGGTCTCGACCTTCAGGACGTCGATCCCGCCCTCGAGGAGGCCGAGGACCTGCTCGTGGAAGCTGTGGAGCAGTTCGTCCCAGGTGATATGTCCGAGCGACGGGAGCTTCGTCCCGGGGCCAATCGTGCCCAGGCTGAACCGCGGCCACTCTGGCGTGCTGAACTCGTCGCGGACCGCGTTGAGTTGCTGCGCGGCGAGCCGGTTGATCTCGCGTACGCGGTCTAACAGTCCGTATTCCGCGAAGACTACCTCGTTGGCACCGAACGTCGCGCTATCGACGGCGTCGCAGCCGGCCGCGTAGAGGTCGCGCTGGATCTGCGCCACCACGCCCGGGTCGGAGATCGTCAGGTACTCGTTGCAGCCGTCGAGGCCGCCGTAGTCGGGGCCCGGCCGCAGGCCAAGGATCGTCGACCCGATGGGACCGGCGGTGAAAAGCACCTGGCTGCGGAGGCGCTCCAGGAACGGGAGATCACGAGGTACGTACGCCATAGGTGAGCAACAGCGTACCCGACGCGGGCCCCGCGACGCAGGGGTCGTACAATTCGATCGTGCGGAATATGGGTCCGAGAAGTGTTTCTCGCGTCCGAATGATCAGGATATTTTCCTGGTCTCTCACGGCCTCCCTGCTGGTGGTGCTGGTAGCAGCGTTCATCGCCACGGGGAACAGTTCGGCAACCTCCCGCCAGGGCTCTACTCCGGAAGGCTCGTTGGCTCACGCGATAGCGTTCCGGGAAGGATTTGGCCTCCGGTCGGATGTTCCCTACGTTTCACGGATGGAGGCCGATCCGTCGGCGAATCGAACGTTAGGTGTAGCGCTGACCGACGCCGAGTTTCGAGATATCGACGGCCGGCAGACTCGCATTCAGGCCATCATTGTGCCTCTGACGGAAGCACTCCAGGCAGATCCGACCTTCGCCGGACTGTACATCAACCAGAAGGCGCAGGGCCGCTTGGAGATCCGCAGCACGAGCCGAGACCCACATCATTTCGATCCGATCCTGGCTCATTATTCCTCTGCTGGCGGGCAATTCCGGGTCCTGGACGCAGACTACAGCCAGGCGGAACTCGAGAAGCTGCAAGGGCTTGTCGCCGACGATATCCCTGTGTGGCTGGCCCAGGGCGTTCGCATCGCATCAGTCGGGATAGATGTCACGACAAACAGGCTGGCGATATCCGTCGCCGACCTTACCGACGCGACCGAAGCAGCCATGATTGCGAAGTATGGAAACGCGGTAAGCGTTCGGCTCGGCCAACTCTTTAGCGCCAACGTCGCAATCTGCACTTATGGAGTTGACTGTCCCACTCCCGCATCGAACTGACATGGGAATCGCTCAGAGCCCCACGGCAACGTCCAGGTTTCAATTCAGCTTCCGGTCGCGTCGCGCCATGCGGTCGTGCCGCGTCAGCATATCCACACGCACGCCTTGCTCACTGGCCCCGCCTTCCTGCAAGATTCCATTAGCACTCATTGACAGGGAGTGCTAACATTCCCGTCTCACTCTCTATTTCGACTGAGGTTTCTCTATGGCCAAGCAGCTGCTCTTTGATGAAGAA
>DATCGT010000355.1:0-13095 GCA_036508775.1 Tepidiformaceae bacterium
GTGCCAGGCCTTCACGACGCCCGGGTAGACCATGGTGACGTAGACCTGCCCGAACTTCTGGAAGTCGGGGTCGTCGCTGCGGAACATCTCCATCAGCAGACCGCGCTCGTCGGGATTGACCCTGAGGTCCTTGACCTTCACGCCGTCGATCATCGGGGGCCTCCTAGGATCCCTCAGGGTCTGTCCGCCCCGAGGGTACTCCCCGAGTCTGGTGCCAAGTCTATCCCAACGCGCTGCCGAGCGACCCTCGCAGGGGCACGCGAGCGGGGACGGTACGAGGCAAGGGAATCGTGCGCAGCCCCGAGATCAGGGTCGCTTCATGAAGCAGTTCAACTCCAGGATGTCCCCCGTGGGTACTCGGTTCACGACGGAGAGGTTGTAGAGTTCGAATCCCGAGTCCTCATATGTGGCGAGGGCCTCAAGGTAGTGCGGCATCTTGTCATACAGAGGGATTACGGAGAGTTCCGATTGGAGCCCGACTATGTCGGACATGCACCCCTGAGCGCCCTTGAAGACCTCGAGATCGAACCCCTGGGTGTCCATCTTCAAGAAGACCCGCGGGGAATCGATCGAGGATATCAGCGTCGGCAACATCTCATCGAGACGCCTCAGACGGACCTCCTGCATCTTCACCTGGGAGTCCGGATCCAGCGAATCGAGCATCGAACTCATGACCGTCATGTCGCAGACGCCGATCTCGGTCATCTTCTCCTCCGCGCCAAGCGCGACTTGATGACCGCTCCACAAGGGATCGCCCGCGAAAGTCGTCGTCAGCGCTGCGAATTCCCGCTGCACCGGCTCGAACGAGATGATGCGCCCCACATAGCCGATCCCCCTGAGATCCCGCGCGAACTGACCGCAGTTTGCACCCACATCAAGAACGCAGTTCACACAGAGCGCTTCGAGAAGGTCCTTGAGGTGTGCGAGTTCGACGAAGCGGTCGATCCGCGTCTCGGGCAGACGCAGCCCCATCGAGACCGCCCCAAATCCGAGGAATCTGGACAGTCTGCTCATGCGCCGCTCCGGTCGATGAGATCTGCCAGAGTGCCGCTCATGGAAGCAAACGCCGTCACGGCTTCTCCTTGAGAATTGAGCGGACGTAGCGGTAGTAGTCGGAGGACGCACCTTCGAGCCGGCGTTCGAGCGCCGTTCGGTCGATGAACCCCATGCGATACGCGATCTCCTCGAGGCACGCGATCTTGAGCCCCTGGCGCTTCTCGATGGTCTGCACGAACGTGCCGGCCTCTACCAAGGAGTCGGGCGTGCCGGTGTCGAGCCACGCGGTCCCACGGCTCATGAGGCGCACCTTCAAGCTGCCGTCCGCAAGGTACAGGTTGTTGAGCGTGGTGATCTCAAGTTCGCCGCGCGCGGAGGGCTTCACCTGCTTCGCGAACTCGCAGACACGGGCGTCGTAGAAGTAGAGACCCGTGACCGCGTAGTTCGATCGGGGAGCCTTGGGCTTCTCTTCGATGGAGAGCACCATCCCCGCATCGTCGAACTCGACGACCCCGTAGCGCTCAGGATCGCGCACCTGGTAGCCGAAGACCACGGCGCCGTCTGCAGATGCATCGTCGTGAGCGCTCTGCAGCATCTCCGCCATGCCCGTGCCGTAGAAGATGTTGTCGCCCAGGACGAGGCACGCGGGGCTTCCGGCCAGGAACTCCTCGCCGATGAGGAACGCCTGAGCGAGCCCCTCGGGCTTCGGCTGGACGGCGTACGTGATCTCAACGCCCCACTGGGAACCGTCACCGAGCAGGCGCTCGAACGCCGGTGTGTCCGTGGGGGTCGAGATCAGGAGGATCTCGCGGATTCCGGCAAGGAACAGCACCGACAGCGGGTAGTACACCATCGGCTTGTCGTAGATCGGCAGCAACTGCTTCGACGTGCCTAGCGTGACCGGGTGAAGACGGGTGCCGGAGCCGCCGGCGAGGATGATGCCCTTCACTGTGAAGCCTTCCCTGGTGCGCCAACGGGTCTTGGAGCGTCCCGCTATGATATCAGCAGTCCCGACCTACGAGAGGCGCACCAGTCACCCCGGGAGGAACACGCTCGTGAAGATCATGCTCGGCATGCTTGCCCGATCGGATCGAACGCAGGAACCGCTCATCGAGCGTATCCTCTCGGTGATCGGCCCCTGTTTCGACGACATCGCAATCGTGGAGGACGAAGGAAGGCGGATCACGGACTACGGCGCGCAGCGCAATCGGCTCGTGGAGATCGGGGAACGGAAGGGATTCGACTGGATGATGCAGCTCGACAGCGACGAGTGCATGTTCCCAGCGGACATCGAGACCGTGAAGTCGCTCTGCATCCCAGGCAACCGCCTGGTCGTGTTGCCGCGATACGAGTTCGTCAAGGACTTCGACCACTACGATCCGACCGGGTACCCGGACTACCAGGGCAGGGTGTTTCGCCTTCGGGTGGGCTATCGCTTCGGGAGACGCGTGCACGAAGGGCTCTACCGCCGATTCTCACCTCTGTCCGAGATGAGGCTGCGGCGGGGTGTCTTCTCCGACTCCACCCCCATCTATCACTACGGACGGGTCAAGACACCTGCCGAGCTGCTCCTGAAGTTCCTCAACTACGATCTGATCGCGGCTGGCGAATCGCCTGTCGACGAGCTACCGGCAGATATCAATCCGGACGACGGCATCGAACGCTGGGGGGCCGTCACGCCGTTCGAGAGACCGCATCCACTGGGGAAGCTGTGATCGGCGACCCGACGCACATACTCCCTATGACCAACATCGCCGCGGTCGTCGTGTTGTATCGGCCTACGCGCGATGTCGTCACAAATGTCGCGGCCTTCGCGGGCCAGGTGGACCGGGTGTTCGCGATCGACAACTCTGAGACGCCCGATACGGGCGTCGTGGACGTGCTCCGCGAGATGCCGAACGTCGAGTACATCCCCTTGGGAGACAACCTGGGCATCGCGACCGCGCTGAACATCAGCGCGCGGCTCGCACTCGAGAGGGGATATTTATGGCTTCTGACGATGGACCAGGACAGCACGGCTACGCCGGGGATGGTCGGGGCTCTCCTCCGATGCGTGCTGAACGAGGGCACGAAGGTCGGACTGGTCTCCCCGGTTCACTACCAGGTCCGCGGCGAGCCGCGCGCGGTGGATCGGGGTTGCCACGAGGTTCTTACCGCCATGACCTCGGGCAACCTCGTGAACCTGGCGGCGCTCGAGCGTGTGGGCTGGTTCATGGACGACCTGTTCATCGACCAGGTCGACAACGAGATATGCCTGCGGTTTTGGCGCTCGGGCTTGCGGGTACTCGAGGCCGGCGATGCGGACCTCGTCCACCGCGTGGGCGACGTACGCCGACACCGCTTCCCGTTTCCCGCGTATTCGTCGAACCATTCTCCCGTCCGCCGCTACTACATCGCGCGCAACCGACTCTGGGTCGGACGGATGTACGCCGACGACTACCCTCAGTTCGGGCGGTTTGAGCGCCGGCAACAGCTGAAGGACGTGGTCAAGATCGTGCTCTACGAGCGCGAGAAGGGCGCCAAGCTAGCGATGGTATGGCGTGGGTGGCGCGACTACAGAGCGAGTCGACTCGGAGCGTTTGGGGGCTAGGCGCTTGGTCCGCGCCATTCCGCGACTTCACGGGGCCGGTGATTCGGGCCCGTGCGCCGGTGCCTTGTCGCTGAAGATGAGGGTGACCAGGCCCCTGCACGCCGCCGGAAAACCCGTGAGTGTCAGTCTGGAGCCGCGCGCATCGTAGACAGGACCGTAGAAGCGCAGCAGCCAAAGGACACGGGCCGTGCTGACCATGCTCAGGACTCCGACGACCGCCTTAGCCAACGGGCTCGTCCCCTTGATGTCAAAGTGCCGGCGGGGGTGGAGCCTGAGGTGCAGGCTGGGTCTGGTCTCTCGGAGATACGGGACCATCGTCGGCAAGATGTCGTACTCGCTACCGCCGATGTCCATCTTGATGACGGCACCGCTCCCGAGCGGATGCGCTTCTTCGAGGGCCGCGAAGGTCAGGCTTCCCGGTGGGTCGGACTGTAGCGCAACCCGAACGTTGAGGGGCATGACATTGCCGAGGTCGCCCGCGTTCATGGAGAGATTGCGAGTCAGCTCTGCGTACGTCTCGACATCGCATTCGACCGCGTACACGTCGCGCGCAACCCTCGCCGCGTACAGCGCGGTTTCCCCGACGCCACTGCCAAGTTCCAGATAGGCACTCCCGCGATCGACAAGCCAATCAAGGGCATCGTAGGTGTCGGGCTCCCACTCCCCTCTAGAGACCATGGTCCAGTGCGCGGCGCTGTTCGCCACCACGCGAACAGGCTCTCCCCAGAGCATCACGGTCATGCCACCCGACGCCCCTACCTGGTCGAGCATCGTCCAGTGCGAGCTGGTCAGCGCGGTGGCCCGATAGTAGGCCTCCTCGTCATCGGGGTGAGACGAGTCCGTGTACCAGGGCAGATGCCTCGCAAGATACGGCCGGTCGGTCCGGATGCTAGGGATCCATGCACCGCCCTCGGCTCCCGGCCGGTAGAGCGCAAAGGTGGTGTCGATGGGTGCCCGGTACAGGCCCGGCTCGGCCAGATCAGCCAGCAACCCCCGCTCGTGTTCCACGACCTGGTCGCGCAGGTCGTAGGAGGAGGGCAGATCGTCGGTCTGCAGCCCGAATCCCACCTTGCCCACGTCCGGGTAGCGGGACAGCACGTCGCAAAAGTACGCGATGAAGTCGTCCGGGCAATCAGGGGTTGGCTCGATGTCGACGTCCGTGTACACGTAGTGGCAGTCGACGAAGTTCGCGCCGACCGGCGTCGTCCACAACGCGAGGTAGCCCACATTGGCATCCAGATAGAAGACCCGCAGGCCGGCATCGCGGTAGTACTGGAGCAGCGGCTCGTACGTGCTGCGGTTGTCGATGACGTAGACGTTCTCGTAGCCACGAGTGCTGAGAGCCGCCAGCAATCGCTGCAGGTAGCGAAGGCGGTTGAAGTTGTTGATGATGATCGGGGTCGTCTCGGGGTGGGTGACGATGTCCTGTCCGCGATCCACGACGAAGTCCTGCGTGACTCTCACACCAGACACCTGACGCATCATGCGACGCTGCTTCGGCCTACCCACGGATTGCCCTTCTGACGCGATGGCCCGATTCGACGCTCCCAGGCGCGTCCGGCACAGTCATCAACCTAGCGGAATCGAATCGTCGTTCTCATCGAAGCCGGCAATTGTCGCTCCCACTCCCGGTAGAGAGCGCGCACCGTCTTCCGCGTGACCGGCACCGCGCTCACGTGCTGATGCCTCACCCCATATACAGGGTAGTAGCCGAACTTGTCAGCAAGGCGGGAGAAGTCCCTCTCGAAGAAGTAGCGATCGAAGCCGAGTTCGCTCACGAAGTTCTTGGCGAAGAACTCCTCAGTACAGCCGTCGAGGAACTGCTTCACGATAGATCCGCGAAGCACGTAGAACGCGTGCAGGTAGTACATCCCAATGCCCTTGTACGGGAACCGGAACAGCAGCGAGTCCATGCGCGCATCGATCTCAGCCCAGTCCTGCCAGAGGGTCATGTTGTATCCGAATGAGCCGACGCGGGGATCGTCGAACATCCGAGCTACGTAGTCCCGATCCAAGTAGAAGCGCTCGATAAGGGTGGCGGTGGAGCTCAGGGTGATCGGCGGTTACCCCCTTCGTGTGTCCCAACCACACGAGGCGATACTCCTTGCCCTCCCGACGCATCAATTCGAGGGCTTTTTGGAATCCGGACACGTCGGAGTCGACCACAAGCTCCGGACTGACATTTCCGATCCTCATCGTGCGAAGGCCCGAATCCCGTAGCGCCGTCTCCCACTCGGGGAGGGACCCGCCGTTGATTCCGACAAAGAAATCACAGTCTGCGAATTGCGCCCGGAAGACTTCCAAGAACTGCTTCGCGATCCGCAAAGCCTGTTCATTGGGCACGTAGGAGGAGAAGACCACCGCGTCTCTACCCGTGGTTCGATTTGATCTGCGCGTGCCGCGCAGTAGTCCAGCGCGTCGAAGCCTATAGCGAAGATCCATGGTCCCTCCGGGCTCTCTCTGATCGACCGACTCGGAGCGCGCGCGGGCTCCCCAGCACGATGACTTGAAAGCTACTGCATCGTATGGGCAGTGCGGACCCGACATCCAGCCTGTGACCTCGCTAGGCCGGGAATGGTACCACCTGAGTACGTGGCGCCGGACCGCAACCAGCGCTCTAGCACAGCCTCCCTGCTACGGCCCACGTGGAGGCCATCAGGGGGCGGACGATGTCTGCCAAAGTTCGAGTGGAGACCGGAGCAGCACCGGTTTCAGGTCGCTAAGTCCTTGTTCTCAACTGTCAACGAGAACGGAGCAACTGCGACTCTGCGAAGAACATCTGCATCGTCACGACGCCGGGCGGCTGCAGGCGGTCAAGTCTCAATCGTCGCAGGGGATCAGTTCCCGACCGTCCTCAACGACCTTGCGATCTGCTTCACTCGGACGCCCAAACGCACGAGCCCGTAGCCAGCGGTCCCCTCAAGGAATGCGAACCAGCACTCCTTCGGGATATCCCTCAATCGGAGCACTCCCTCAGCCTTGGTGCGATAGAGGAATTGTGGGAGGGAGGGACGTCCAGCACGTGGCATTGTCGTGTACGCGTGCGCGACGAACGAGGTTGAGCGCTTCATGAACAACGTGCGATCCTCGGCACTCGCGTCAACACCCAGAGTCTCCCGATAGAACTTCATGAGCTCGATCATGATGGGAAGCGTCAGGGCTCCGGAATTCGTGTCCTGAGCAGAGTGGATGCGATAGAGAACCAGCGGTGCAGTGATGAGAGCGCTCTTGCCGAGCCGCGCAATCTCGACGAGGTAGGGCCGGTCGCAATACAGGTTGAAGCGCTCGAAATCCAAGCAAACGCGGTCGAGCACGCTGGTGCGGTACATCACCGAGCTAAAGGCGGGCTCGAAACTTGAGAGGATACCTCGCACCAGACCCACTTCATCATCGAAGACCATACAGGCGGGGTTTGAAACGCCTTGCCAGAGCCCGGCTGACGGAGTGGTCCCATCTTCAAAGGCGGTGCACTGTGTTGCAGCGAATAGGATCGAGGGATCAGAATCCATCAGCTGCAGCTGCCACTCGAGCATGCGCGGGTGCATCAGATCATCGTCGTGGAAGACCGTCAGATACTCGGTGTCCCGGTAGCGCGTCAGGGCAGCCTCGATGTTCCCCGCCGCTCCCAGGTTGGTCTCGTTTCGCACGTATTCAAGGTCCAGATTCTCGACATACTCCGCGATGACGGTCGAGTAGTCAGCAGTGCTCGCGTTGTCTTGTACGACGACCCTGAACGAACCTTTCGCGGTCTGAGCCGCGATCGCCGCCAAAGACTGCTTCAGGTAGCCCGGTCGTTCGTACGTGGTGACCACGACCGTCAGTCGTTGCCTGCCTGGCTTCCGCGGTGCGCTGACCTCGACCGAGGCCTCATCTGCTGCCATGGCACTTCCGCCGCCAGAGACAAGCCGCGTGCTCCAACCATGGGCTGCCAGGACAGGGGCAATTCCACCAAAATCGTCACGGGAGGGCGATCGGCTCACACTTGGCTCCCATAGCGTCGGAACACGCAATCGACCTGTGCCAATCGCCACTTCGCGTTGCTCTTCCCGGGATCGACTTGAGCCACGTCATAGAGCTCCGCTGGGGCGAAGCCGCACTGGTGCATGAGCTGGAGGATCTGAATGAACCGGCCATCTTCCCGAGGCCAGCGAACGAATGACAGCTCGCAGAAGACAACATCCACCATCGCGCGGAGTGTGCGCTCACCCCCGGACAAGACCTCGTACTCAGCTCCTTCCACATCAATCTTCACCAGATCGATGTGATTGATGCCCTGCTCCACGACGAAGTCGTCGAGACGCGTCAGCGATATCCCCTCAACCCCCTTCGTCTGTATGTGGGGATTCATCTCGTGATACTCAGGCGCTATCTCCAGCACCGAGTTGGCTCCGTGATGCGATGTCACGTGCAGCGCCCGCGTGCATTCCTCGTCGTAGAAGCCGTGGTTGAACAGCCGCACCCGATCGCCGTATTGCGAGGCCATCATCCGCTCGCGCAATCGCGCGAAGGTAGAGCTGCACGGCTCAAATGCAAAGACCGTTGCCTTAGGAAACATCTCCAGCATGAGGCACGTCACGTCCCCGACATTCGCCCCGATGTCGAAGACCACTGTGATCCTGGGATCCACCCTGCGGAGTGCCGTCTCTATCCCACCGGCATCGCCGCCCGCGGGGTCAACGCCCACGTTCGACCTGACCCACCTCTTGACACGGTCTTTGACGCCGCGGGGCAGCACCCTGAGAAGGAGTCGTCGTAGCACGGTCTGGTCTCCAATCACGAGCGCCTGCTGAGCGACGGAGGCGCGGGAGGTCTGCAGTAGCCGCAGTCTACTGCACAGAGGCCACCCTGGTTCGAGCCGCATCCGCGAGAAGCGCCCCGACTAGCCGATCAGTGCGGCAGCCACTTCATGCACGAAGAAGTCCTGAGTGAATGGCCTGGCTGCGGCCGAGCCCATGAACTCCTGCGCTGCATCGAGGTGCCGCTGGGCCATTTCGCCGTCCATGGACCGCAGACTCGCCTCTAGGTCCGCGAAGGTACGGAAGACCCGCGTATCAACGAAAGCGTCCGGGGGCACGGATTGCCCGATGTCCGGGTCCCCGAGGTAGACCGGGATGCACCCTGCTGCGAAGCAGTCGAAGATCTTCTCGGTGATGTAGCCGGAATACGAAGTGTTCTCGAGACACAACGCGAACTTGTACTGCGAGAGAGTCTCGATCTTGGCCAGCGGCCCGATCTCCCCGCGATATGAGGAAGCAACCGCTGCGGCCTCCGCCTTTGTCAGCAGTGAGGTGTCGTCCCACCCGCGGCCGTAGAGATCGAAATCGGCGCTTCGGGCGAAGTGACCGATGGCGCGCAGCCTCTCCGCATAGAGGTCACTCCGCAGCCACGGCTCGCTGACCTCGAGCCGGCGCCACCGGGCGGCGTTGCGGAACTGGCGATAGGTGTGCCGAGGATGCCTGAGATCGAGTGTCGGCGTCGGCGGCGCGGGCATATGCTTGTTGCTGTTGACGAGGGAGAGAAAGCGGCGTTCCTTCCACGCAGGGACCCCCTCGGCGAGCGCCAGATTCGGGTAGGGCCAGTGGATCTCGTGGAACTGTGCGCCGCCGGTGGCGCACTCGCGCGCGCCCTTCCAAAGAAAGACATGCCTGAACCTTGCAGATGTCTCGGGTATCTCCCGATAGAAGTCGTGTATGACGATCGGTGATTCCAGGGTCATGCAGGCAGCGGGAACCACGTGCGGCATCGACAGCAAGATATCGGTGAACTGAGTCAGTTCGTTCGACAGGCATACGGCTGGCTCGGTGCGCATCGGACTCTGCAGATACGCATCCGCCGTTACGGTCATCATGCCGCGTGCGCGCAGTACTTCCCCGAGTCGCACGAACGCTTCGGCGCCCGGATACTGTCGAACCTGGTCCAGGTCAAACACCCGGTTCGCCATGAACGGCGCTATGTCCACGTCGAAGACGAAGATGCGAGGCTTGGCGTCAATCACCGACACGGACGTCCCTCTTGCCGATCTGACCCCTTGATGGAGCCCACCCCTGCCCGCAGCTTGAGCCGTGCATCCGTCTCATTCCTGAGGGTCTCGAGGGATGTCCATCTAGGAACGTAGCCGACTTGTTGGGCGCGCTCGTTGGTCGAGTAGTAGTTGAGCTTGGGGCCGGTCGGCGAGCCGCTGCTTCTACCCTCGTCGACAACGTAGGCCAGACCGTAGCGCTTGGCGAAGTCGTCCAGGATCTCGAACTTGGACACCGGGTGCGCGCTGTACACGTCGAACACGTCGTTCCTCGGCAAGGAATCAAGCACGCCCAGCACGAGTGCTGTCAGGTCCGCGGGATCCACGTAGTCGCGCTTGATGTCTTCCGCGCCAACCTCGAGCCTCGCGCCTGTGACTACTGCGCCGTAGACGTCGTTCATGAAGTAGCGCGCGTGCGGATCGATGTGGCGTGAATACAGGCCGAAGAGTCTCAGATCGACGATCGCCCGATCCGGAATCGCACGGTGTCTGGCCTCGGAGGCAAGCTTCGCTAGACCGTAGACGTCCAAGGACGTGAGCTGGTTCGCAGGGAAGACCGAACGACTGCGCTCGGATGCCGGCTCGGAAAAGTCCCCTCCATAGACCGCGCCGCTGCTCATTGAAACGTACCTGGTCTCAGGCGAGTCCTCGAGGTAGTCGAGCACCACGTGGTCGAACTTCTCTGTCAGCGCGAAGACTGCCCTCCCGGACGCTCCGGCGAGCTCGGCGGGATTGCCGAATCCCACGCAGTTGATGATCGCGTCGTACTCGCCGACTCCGAAATCATCGAACGTGACTTGGCGCGGTGGAGCCCAGGCCTCGCTGCTCGACGCCTCCGGCAACGTCGCCACGAAGGCGTCGAGCCTCGCCAGATCGCGCACAACGAGCGTCATGTCAACCGCTGGATTGGCCCACATCCCAGCTGTCAGGCACTTGGCCACGTGCCCGGTGGCGCCCAGGACGGCGACGCGCCTCGGCTCACCCACCGCGCACGTCCGTCTGCGGCGGCGGCGGATCCATGAGGAACACGGCGTTCCCGAAGGAGACCTTCGGTCGCACGCATGTTCCGGTATCGATCTTGACCTCGAGCAGGGCCGGCGCATTCCGGTCGCTCATGAGCCAATCGAGCGCCTCACCCAGCTCCAGGTCCGACGGGACACGGCGCGCGGCGATGCGGTAGGCCTTCGCCACTGCGACGAAGTCCGGCGCGCCGTACCCCCACACCGTGGACTGGTACCGCGACTCGAACAGTTCGTCCTGGAACTGCCGCACCATGCCCAAGCACTCGTTGTTGAGCACGACCATCTTTACGGGCAGTCCTAGTCGCGCAATCGTCTCGAGCTCCTGGATGTTGACTTGCACGCCGCCATCCCCAGCGATCACCACGACCGGGCTGCCTGGCGCCGCCAGCGCGGCACCGATCGCGGCGGGTAGCGCGAAGCCCATCGCGCCCATGCCGCCCGACGTGAGGAAGCGCTGACAATCCCCAAGCCTGAGCGATTGGGCAGCCCACATCTGGTTCTGTCCGACGTCGGTCACGTATGCGGAAGCTTCTTGCGCACGCGCCGACAGGGCGTGCATGAGTTCGGAAGGATTGATGCCGACGACGCCCGCAAGTTCGTTCTCGTCGGGCCACGCACGCCTGTACTCGGCAATCTCCTTGTGCCAATCGGACCAGTCAGGCCAAGCGCGCCCATCTGCGCACTCAAGCGCGCTTGACGCGAAGGCCTCGACATCTGACTTGATGTCGAGATTCGCCCGAGCACGCCATGCCAGTTGGGCCGGATCGACATCCACGTGGATCAGCGTCTTGTCCGCGATGAAGGCGGCCGTGTCCGCGCCCGTCTGTCGCACGTCCAGCCGTGCACCGACAACCAGCAGGCAATCGGCGTCGCGCAGGGCGAGATTCGCCCAACGATTGCCGTACGTGCCGATGAGACCCACATGCAGTGGGTGATCGTAGGAGAGCACGTCCACGCCCATGAGTGAGTAGGCGACCGGCAACCGCAGCGACTCGGCGAACCGACGCACGACCGCAGCTGCGCCCGACGAGCGCACACCGCCACCCGCCAACAGGAGTGGACGCTTGGAAAGCGCGATCCGATCCAACACCTCTTCGATGTCTGCGGGAGCCTCTCGCAGCGGAGGGTCGATAGGTCTTGGAACCGCCTCGATCTCCTGGCGCTGCAGGTCCATGGGGATGTCGAGCAGCACCGGTCCGGGACGGCCCTCGAGCGCCAGTCGGAATGCCGCTTCCAGCATCCTGGGGATGTCCTCAGCCAACGTGACTTGCCACGCCGCCTTGGTGAGCGGCGAGGCGACCGCGACGATGTCCGTCTCCTGGAACCCCGCCTGCCGTACGCCACTCTCTCGGCGCAATTCGTACGCGTTGACCTGGCCGGTGATGAACACAGCCGGAACGGAGTCGAAGTAGCAGCTCCCGATGCCGGTGATCAGATTGGTCGCGCCCGGTCCACTCGTGGCCAGCGCCACGCCCGGGACACCGGTCATGCGCGCACCCCCCTCGGCTGCGAAGGCCGCGGCTTGTTCGTGGTGCACGCTCACGATCCGGATGCTGTCGACGTGGTGCAGCGAGTCGAGGAGGTGCGTGATCATGCCGCCGGTCAGCTCGTAGACGGTTGTCACGCCCTGCTCGGCGAGGAACGCCGCGACGTAGTCGCTCGCCTTCACTCTATCTCCGCAACCGGCTGATGAGCACGTCTGCCATGTACGCCAGCATCTCCTCGGTCATGCCTGGGTAGAGCCCGATCCAGAATGCATCGTTCATGATGCGATCGGTGTTGGGCAGGTCCCCGATCATTCGGTAGCCCTCACCCCGCGCGCGCATTCCATCAAAGGCCGGTTGGCGCACCATGTTGCCCGCGAAGAGCATCCGCGTCTGCACACGAGCCCCCTCGAGCGCGGCGACGAGCGCATCGCGCGTGACCGGCGAGCCATCGGGGAATGTCGCGCCTTCGCGCACCGTCATGAGGAAACCGAACCACGAGGGATTCGAACCTGCGGTGGCCTCGGGCATTATGAACATGTCCTCGATCGGTGCGAGCAGATCGCGTAGGCGGCGGTAGTTGCGCCGACGCGCGTCGGTGAATCCCGGCAGCTTCTCGAGCTGTGCGACTCCGATAGCGGCCTGCATGTCGGTGACCTTGAAGTTGTAGCCGAACTCCGAGTAGACGTACTTGTGGTCATAGCCATGCGGCAGGGTGCCGAACTGCTGAGAGAACCGCTTTCCGCACGAGTTGTCCTTGCCTGACGGGCAGTAGCAGTCGCGACCCCAATCGCGCATCGACAGAAGGATGGCCGCGAGCTCGTCGTCGTCGGTGTAGACGGCACCGCCCTCACCCATCGTCATGTGGTGTGGCGGGTAGAAGCTCGACGTGCCGACATGGCCGAACGTCCCCGTCCTCCGGCCATGGTACTCGCCGCCGAGCGCATCGCAGTTGTCCTCGATCAGCCAGAGACCATTGCGCTG
>DATCGT010000356.1:0-2940 GCA_036508775.1 Tepidiformaceae bacterium
CGTTCGCGTTCTCGACGGCCCTCACGACCCTTTCGAATTCCTGTTCTGTTCGGGCGGCATGTATTGGGGAAGGCGTTCGTCGGGCTCCTCGGCCCGGTGGAATAGGCCGATGGGCGGGCGGGCGGAACGCAGTAGGCAGACCGAGCGGAACCCGGTTGCGACCGGAGTCCCGACCGTCGCTGTCACCCCGGGTTGGCTCAGGAGAGCCTGACGTGGACCACGCCCGCCCCACTAAGCCCGGCAGCCAGATCGGGCGACCTCTTCAGCACGAAGTCCACCAACGGGCGGGGCCGCAGTGTTTCAACACCCGGCCATTCGGCATCTCAGTGGGACTGCCTCCCGCCCCCGTCTTTGAGGACGTCACGCGAGAACGTCCCATAGAGGAGTGCGAGAGATGGCACGAGGATGAGCGCTCCGATGTGCAGCGAAATGAGGAACGACTTCAATGTGATCGAAGGGGCAGCGGCCGCGTGCAGCGAAAGCCCCGGTGCCACCAGGTGTGGGTTCTGTGCGAGCGCCCACGCCACTACGACGCCCGTCGCAGTGCCGGCGGCGAGCAGAGGCACTCGCTTCTCGTCGCCGCGCCACAAGGAGGCAAGGGTCGCCAGTCCCAGTGCAGCGGTCACTCCCATCGCCCCCACTACGCTGGCGCGTGTCAGATCGGTCGAGAACGCCGGAGCGTTCCAGTGCGCGACCGGAATCGCGGCCGTTGTCGCTAACCCCAACGCGATCGAACTGGCGATGGCCCGGCGTCGGAAGTCCTGCCGCAGAGCGCCTTCAGTTCGGGGAATCATGTAGGCCGCCGCCAGGAATGCACAGAGCAGAAGAGCGATTACCCCGCACATCAACGAGAACGGCTCCAGCCAGCCAGCAAACGCTCCCGAGTCGACCGTGGCACCGTCGACGGCAATGTGCCCGCCCGTGACGCCGCCAACCACCAATCCGAACGTGAACGGCGTTACCGCGCTCGCTGCCGAGAAGAAGCGTAGGGAGACCAGAGAGAGCCGCGATTTATGGTCGCCGTAGTTCCGGAAAGCGAACGCTGCGCCGCGCGCCACGACCCCCAGGAGCGCGATGAACAAGGGCACATAGAGCGCCGCGAAGATCGCCGCATACGCTGTGGGAAATGCGACGAACAACGTGACTACGAGCAAGATTAGCCAGACGTGGTTCGTCTCCCACACGGGGCCGATCGCCCGTTCGAGCACGTTGCGTTGTTCCGTTTTTCGCGGCCCCCACGCGAGCAGCGACCAGATCCCGCCGCCAAAATCCGCACCGCCGAAGATGGTGTACATCGCGATCGCGGCCACCGCGACAGCTCCCGCACCCTGCTCAAGCGACATTGAGAGGCGCTCCTCCCGCTTCAGGCATATCTTCCAGCGATGGAGATTCCGGAGGCGGTTGCCGTCTTGGCCACTTGATAAGAGCGATCAGGAGCCCTGCCGAGATAACGATGTAGAGCAGCGTGAACAACACGAAGAAGATGCCGATCCCGCTGCGTTCGGTGACTGCCTCCGACGTGCGCATGAATCCTCGAACGATCCACGGCTGCCGTCCCCACTCGGTCACGAACCAACCAGCTTCGACTGCCAGGAAGCCGAGGAAGCCGCCCGCAGCGATCGCCCGGAGCAACCACCTGCCGGGCTCGAATTTCTGACCTCGTCGCCATACGACCAACCAGAACCAGGCTGCGATTCCCAGCAGAGCGAATCCGCTGCCCACCATCACGTCAAAGGCGAGGTGGGTCTTGCCGGCCGGTGGCCGGTCGTTCGGCGCCACATCGTTCAAGCCCACTACAGTGGCATCGAAGGAGCCGTAGCCAAGGAAGCTAAGCATCTTTGGGATCTCGATCGCGTACTTCGTGCCATCGTCCGTCGGTATCCCTCCGATGCGGATCGGCGCGCCGCGCTCTGTTTGGTACTGCGCCTCCATGGCGGCGAACTTCACCGGCTGATCCGCCGCCACGGCGCGCGCGGCGATGTCCCCGGCGATAATCTCGAGCGGGATCGCGACCACGGCCATGCCCATCGCGACCTTCAGGCCGAGCCGTGTTTGGAAGTCACGGCGTCCTCGAAGCATGAACACTGCATACACCGCCGCGACTGCGAAGCCCGTGGTGACGTAGGAGGCAAGCGTCCCGTGCAGCGCTTCATGGAACCATGCGGCGTTGAACATCGCAGCCCACGGGTTCACGTTCGCGACGCGCCCATTAACGATTTGGAACCCCTTAGGTTCGTTCATCCAAGCGTTTGCGGAGATCACGAAGATGGCAGACATCGCGGCGCTGACGAAGAGCGGGATGCCGACCAGCCAATGCTTCAGCGGTGAGAGGCGATCCCAACCGTAAATGTAGACGGCGAGAAAGATCGCCTCAGTGAAGAACGCGAACCCTTCGAGCGAGAATGGCATCCCGATGATGCCGCCAGCGTAGGCCATGAACGCTGGCCAAAGCAGCCCCAGCTCGAAGGAGAGCACCGTTCCCGAAACGGCGCCTACCGCGAACAGGAGTCCCACCACAGGGGTCCAACCTCGCACCATCCGCAGGTAGCGCGGGTCGCCGGTCTTCAAGCCAATCCCTTCGGCCACGAACAACAACAGCGGCATCCCGATCCCCAACGGCGTGAAGATCGTATGGAAAGCCAGGCTCACTCCCATGAGCGACCGTGCCGAAAACAGCGTGTCCAGCAGAACCCTCAGTCCCCGGCTCCAGTTTGACCGGCCGGGCTCTCTAGTATGTCGGTTGCAATGATTCGCGGTCGGCGTGAGCGCCGATAGGTGATATTGACAGGCGCTATATACGCGCCGAGTTCACCCCGCCCGCTAACGCCTGGTTCGGAGACCGAAAACCGGCACCCCCTCCACTACGGCAACATCGTTCGCGTCGAGCTGCGAGTCCGTCAGGTCGGTTCGCTCTGCGCAGAGCCATGCTGGCCGGGGCCA
>DATCGT010000357.1:0-4104 GCA_036508775.1 Tepidiformaceae bacterium
CCTTCTGCGCGTCCCTGAGCATCCGGTCATGTTCGAGCAGTGCTTCTTCCGCCGCTTTCCTGGCGGAAATGTCGCGCTCCACCGTTAGTATCATCTCGCGCCCGTCGAGGTGAACGCTGCTTCCCGCGATTTCCACCGGGAACGTCGAACCGTCTTTGCGCCGGTGTTCCGTCTCGAAGCCGATTGTGCCTGTGCGCCGAACGATTTCGAAGTGGTCGCGGACTTCTTCTTCCCTGACCCGCGCGGACGTGAGGCGGAGAACCGTCTGGCCAACAAGCTCCTCACGCGTGTAGCCACTGGTGGCACAGATCGCCGGGTTGCAGGCGACGATGATTGGCAGGCCATCTGACTCGTCGAGCAAGAGCATGCCGTCGGGCGAGCCGTCGAAGATCGCTTTCCAGCGGGCCTCGCTATCGCGCAGCGCCCGTTCAGCCTTCCTCTGCTCTGTGACGTCGATGGACACCGCGCCGACGAGGCGCTCGCCGTCGGGGCCGCGCATCGGGAACTTCACCGTCAGGAAGGAGCGCGTATCCGGCCCAACCGGGAGATCCTCTTCAATCCTGATTTGCTCTCCAACGGTGCGAACAAGCTCATCGACGCGACTGAGGCGAGCGGCTTCTTCTGGTGGCCAGAGGTCTCTATTCGTCTTACCAACCCAGTCCCCGGCGTCATGAGTCTCTCGAAACTGTCGGTTGACATAAACAAGGCGGGAGTCGGCGTCCTTGATGAAGCAAAGGGCCGGGACGCGGTCCATGAACTCCGCAAAGCGCTTCTCGCTTTCGAGCAGGGCCTTCTCGGCGGCCTTTCTCGCTGAGATGTCCCTCTCCACGACGAGGCTCATGTCCGTGCCATCTATCCGGATAGCTGAAACAGCCGCCTCAACGGGATACCGGGTGCCGTCTTTGCGCTGGTATTCAATTTCGAACGCGATGTGCCCGGCGTCGCGAACCCTGCGAGTCCGCCGGCGGACGTCCTCCTCGGTCACCTCAGGTGGCCGGAGTTTCATGATCGGCTGGCCGATCAATTCGTCTCGCGAATAGCCCGTCACGGTGCAGAGGACCGTGTTGCAGTCAGCGATTACCGGGATGCCGGAGGTGTCGTCCAGGAGGAGCAGTGCGTCGGGCATGTCTTCGAACAGCTGCCGCCAGCGAGCTTCGCTCTCACGAAGAAGCTCGTCCGACATCTTTCGCTCGGTGATGTCGCGGGCGGTGCCGTACAGGAAGTCCCCTTCGCGCGAGGAATGCCATTCAAGCCAGCGGTAGGATCCGTCGGCGTGACGAAACCGATTGATGAAGGGATCGGGCTCCCGGTGCGAGAGGCGGGTAATACGGGCCGCTGTTGCCGTGAGGTCGTCCGGATGGACGAAGTCGGTGGCCTTCACGCCGCAGAGGTCTTGAACGCGATACCCAAGAACCCTTTCCCACGTCGCATTGAGTTCAAGAAAGCGGCCTTCGCTGTCGGTGATGCAGAGCAGATCGGGGGTGATATTGAAGAATTCGTCGAGCCGTGGTTTCGCGCTGGCCTTCGCTCGCGCCTTCCTGCCACCCCTGGTGGTGGCCTCGCCCTGATCCATCCGTCGATACTCCTTGAACCGCTTCGTACGAGCCTACGGGCGGCGCCACATAGGGCGCACGGCCAAGTGGCCCGGAAACTGGCTACGAACGGACGCCGGGGCTATTCGGCCTGCGCCGCTCCCAGGGCCCGGATAGTTGCCTCCAGACGTGAGGTATCGGTCGACATAGGGATGTAGGCGGATGCCCCCGCTGCCTCATAGGCCTGGCGCTGCAGGTCCGAAGGTACGCTGGCCAGTACGACGACCGTCACGGCGCTGGCCACCAGGCGGGCGCACAGCCGCTCATCGCAATCGCGCTCCGTAGCCAGGAGGAGCGCTGGGCCGCTCAGGCCCGCAACGGCGGCGGGATGAGGGAGCAGCGGGTGCGCCCCGAGCCGCCCGCGCAGCCAGCGCGCGAGCGCGCGAGCGAGCGTCACATCCGCGACGTGCAGGTAGACCTTGCCGCCGAAATTCGTCACCTCCAGAGTGGATTCAGAAGTGACGCTTATGCCTATGGCCAGTCGGGACCCGGATTACCGACCATCCGGCCGTTCTCCCGATAAACGGCCCCTATGGAGGGGATGGAAGAGGCAAAAAAGAGCAGGGCCCTGAGACCCTGCTCTTCTGATGTGAACCGGTCGAAACGACTGGTTACTTGTTCTTCCAGAGCCACGGCAGGACTTCGGTACCCCCACCGTAGCCGGTCGTTCGGAAGACGAGTGGGTTCATGACATACGGGTGCCAGGCGCCCCACGTGGAGCCAGCGCCCCACTGGTCGGGGATGTAGTACATGTGCTGCGCATTGGCACGCTGAATGTCCCAAAGGGTTGCTTTTCGATCGGCCTCGACCATCTGGGTGGCCTGCTTGTTGGTGAGGTCGATGAGCTGCTGGTCCTTGGTGATCTTGCTGTGGTTGTTCGGGTTGTCGAGGAACAACCGCTGCGGGTACCCACCCGGGTCGGTGAAGCCGGACTCAAGGCCAAAGGCGATGCCCTTGAAGTTGCCGATAAACGTCTGGGTGATGTACTTCGAGGCGTAGTCCTGGACATCGGTCGTCGTCTTGATGCCAATTGCGTTGATGTACGCAATCGTGGCTTCGGCGGCGTCGTTGAAGGACTTGCCGTAGATGTTGCCGCTGTACTGATAGGTCGTGCTGAATCCACTTGGGAAGCCGGCGGCGGCGAGGAGCTTGATAGCGTTCGCCGGGTCGTACTTGAAGAACTGGGCGGTGTCGCCCTGGTCCGTGCTCTGCGGGTCCAGCCAGTATCGCGTCATGCCGGCCGGGATCAGGTTGTTCCAGGGGCCCTGGACGTCGATGCCGCCCGCCTTGAGCTTCTTAATGTTGTAGATGAGGTCCGTGATCGAGTCGCGGTCCTGAGCCATCGAGACGGCCTGACGGACGCGGTCGTCTTTCGCCCACGGGGCGTTCGGGTCGGTACCGTCGAAGTAGATCCAGTTCGCCTGGTTCGAGATGGAGCTGTTGAGCTGCACATCTTTGACCTGGTTCTTGATCGTAACGAGGTCATCCGAGACCGGTGCCATCGTGTCGGAGTTGCCTGCGAGGAACTGGGCGAGCTGGGTGGGGTAGTCAGGAATGACTGCCAGGTTGACGGCGTCCATCAGCGGGAATCCGGTCTTCCACCAGTTCGGGTTCTTGTTGAACTTGAATCCGACTGATGGCGTGTAGCTGCCCAATGTCCACGGGCCGCTGCCGATCATCGTCTTCGCCGGGTCGAACTTGTCTGCCGACTCCGTTGGCATGATCCAGAGGCCGTTTACGGTGTCCGCCAGCGTGTCGTTGAAGCCCGGGTTCGGCGTCTTCATGGTGAAGACGATCGTCGAAGCGTCGGGATACTCGACCTTGTCGATCGCGTTTCGAAGCTGAACGGAAGTGGTCAGCTTGGTGTCAGTCGCGCGGCCGTATGAGAACTTGATGTCGTCGGTGGTGACGGCGCGGCCGTTCACCGGGGCGACGTTCTGGAACGTGAGGCCCTTCCGCAGGGTGTAGGTGTACTTCATGCCGTCGGGAGTGTTTTCCCACTTCTCCGCGGCGTCGCCCGTGGGGCGTGTGTCCGTACCCTTCACTCCGCCGCCGGTGCCGTACATCATCAGTCGGCTGTAGGCGTAGGAGGTGACCGTCTTGGTCTGGAAGCTGCTGTTGCCGTACGGGTCGATCGTAGGCGGGTCGTTCACCATGTAGGTGTTGTAGGTGCCGCCCTTCTTCGCGTTCGCGAAAGGGTCGGTCGCAGTCGCCGCGGCACCGCCCGCGGGCGTTGGCGTAGCGAGGCCGCTGGTGCCATTGTTGCTGCTGCTACCACCGCCACATCCCACGAGGCCAAGCGCCGCGACGCCCGCGCCTGCCATTCCCGCACCGCCGAGCAGCCGCCTGCGGTTGGTGCGCTTGGACCAGTAGTTTCCCCAGTAGTTGTCAGCCATGAGTTCCGAGTTTCCCCTTCTACTGCCAGTCGATGCTGGACGCTGGATGGCTCAGGCCTGCATTCGCGAACAGGTCCAAGCCATCATCCAAGGTACATCGCGTCTGCAATAGGGAA
>DATCGT010000358.1:0-4203 GCA_036508775.1 Tepidiformaceae bacterium
GACTACTATCTCGAGCGCCGCTACCCGGCCTTCGCCAACCTCGTCCCCCGCGACGTCGCCTCCCGCGCGGCCAAGATGGTCGTCGATGAAGGACATGGCGTCGGGGAGCTCGCGAACGGGGTCTACCTGGACTTCGCTGATGCCATCCACCGTTTCGGCCGGGACGTCGTCGAGCAGCGTTACGGCAACCTCTTCGACATGTACGAGAAGATCACCGGCGAGAACCCGTACGAAGTGCCGATGCGCATCTACCCCGCGCCTCACTACGCGATGGGCGGCCTCTGGGTCGATTACAACCTGATGAGCAACGTGCCGGGCCTCTTCGTCATCGGCGAAGCGAACTTCTCCGACCACGGCGCGAACCGCCTGGGCGCCAGCGCGCTCATGCAGGGCCTCGCCGACGGCTACTTCGTCCTCCCGACGACGATCTCCGGTGATCTCGCCCAGCAACTGAACCAGAAGCCCGTGCCGACCGACGACCAGGTCTTCTGCGACGCTGAGAACGCCGTCCGCGAGCGCGTGACAAAGTTCCTCAGCATCAACGGCACCCACACACCCGACTACTTCCACCGCAAGCTCGGCACCATCCTCTGGGACAACATCGGTATGGCTCGCAACGCCGCTGGACTCCAGAAGGCACGCGAAGAGATCGCCGCACTCCGCGAGGAGTTCTGGCGTGACCTGCGCATCCTTGGCGACGGGGAGTCGCTGAACCAGGCGCTGGAGAAGGCCGGCCGCGTCGCCGACTTCTTCGAATTCGGCGAACTGCTGGCGCAGGACGCCCTCCACCGTGAAGAGTCCTGTGGTGGCCACTTCCGCGAAGAACACCAGACCGCAGACGGCGAGGCCCTCCGCGATGACGACAACTTCGCCTACGTCGCCGCCTGGGAGTTTACCGGCCTTGGTCAGCCCGCGACGCTGCACAAAGACGAGCTGACCTTCGAATACGTCCACCTGGCGCAGAGGAGCTACAAGTAAATGGCAATCATCTCTCTCACGCTCAAGGCGTGGCGCCAGGCCGGCCCGAAGGACAAGGGGCATTTCGAGACCTACGCGGTGCCCGATATCAACGACCACATGTCGTTCCTCGAAATGCTCGATGTCGTCAACGAACGACTGGCGACCGACGGCAAAGAGCCGATCGCTTTCGACCACGACTGCCGTGAAGGCATTTGCGGCTCCTGCGGTTTCGTTATCAACGGCCGGCCCCACGGCCCGAACCCCGGTACGACCGTCTGCCAGCTGCACATGCGCTTCTTCAAGAATGGCGACGTCGTCACGATCGAGCCGTGGCGCGCCCGCGCCTTCCCGGTCATCAAAGACATGGTCGTCGACCGCTCCCCCCTCGACCGCATCATCCAGGCGGGCGGCTACATCACCGCCACGACCGGTTCCGCCCCGGACGCCAACTCAATCCCGGTGCCGAAGGCCACGTCGGACCTCGCGTTCGACGCGGCCGCCTGCATCGGTTGTGGCGCCTGTGTGGCGGCCTGCCCGAACGGCGCGGCCCAGCTCTTCACCTCGGCCAAGCTGGCCCACCTGAACCTCTTCCCGCAGGGCCAGCCTGAGCGCTGGAGCCGGGTTGCGGCCATGGTGACCACCATGGAGTCGTTCTTCGGGAGCTGCACGAACTACCGCGAATGCGAGGCGGTCTGCCCCAAGGGAATCAGCATCAACTTCATCGCGAAGATGAACCGTGACTTCCTGAAGGCGCAGTTCAAGGACGAGAAGGCCCTCGCGCGCGAACTCCCGACCCAGGAGTAGGGCCGCGCTGGCGAACCTCACCGGCTCGCGCTACGCTCCGCATCATGGGTCACCGCCGCCAGCGTAAACAGGGCCGGAAGTCCGGTCAGCGTGTTCGCGATCCGTTCTGGACGCCCGAACGGACGCCGTTCGCCGACAAGGTCGACCACAACTTCGCCGCGTTTCTCGATCGGGAACGCCCCGGGTCTTCTCCCACGTTCGTGAAGGCCTGCGGCAATTGCCGCGAGTTCGTCGAGGACCAGGAAGGCGGCCGCGGGACCTGCCTCCATCCCGGCAGCGGAATCCTCTCCCCCTGGACCGACACGGAAGCCTGCCAGTTCCATACCCGGATGCGCGGGGCCGCCGTTGGCCGCTGAGGTCGCGATCGACCCCGTCGCTTTCGCCGATAAGGACGTCCTCCGCCACCTCCTCGAACTCTACCTCCATGACTTCAGCGAGTTCGATGGGCGCGACCTCAGGCCGCACGGCACCTACGGCTACCGCTATCTCGACCACTACTGGACCGAACCGGACCGTTTCCCCTTCTTCATCCGCTCCGGAGGCCAGCTCGCGGGCTTCGCGCTGATCCGTTTCATCGACGGCTCAGCCGACATGGCCGAGTTCTTCGTGATGCGGAAGTATCGACGGCAGGGCGTCGGCACAGAGGCGGCCCGGATGCTCTTCGACCGCTTTCCGGGACGCTGGGACATCCGCGAACTTTCGACCAATACGCCGGCTCAAAAGTTCTGGCGAACCGTCATTGGTGCCTATGCCTCGTATGAAGAAAACGTTACGCGAGACGAGGTTTCGCAGCATTTTGTGAGCGCACCGCGCCGTCCCTGAATCCGGGCTCTCCATAACTCTCAGATCAACATCTAGTAGGTAAAGCCTTGACGGGCCACAAGATGTGGGGGTATCGTGCGCAAGCGGTCGAGTTTAAATGCTCACCCGTTTATGCAAGTTCGGAGATTATGGCGAGTGCGATGTCCCTTCTGCCACGCCCGCGATTCACGAGTCACTGATAGCCGCGCCAACGACGACGGCATCCGCCGTCGCCGCCAGTGCATCCAGTGCGGCGAGCGCTTTACGACCCTCGAAGGCGTCCAGCTTTCGACCGTCCAGATCATCAAGCGCGACGGCCGCCGCGAGGACTTCAACCGCGAGAAACTCCTCTCCGGCCTGCGCAAGGCCTGCGGGAAGCGCAACATCTCGGTCGCCCAGCTCGACGTCGTCGTTTCCGACATCGAGGCCAAGATCAACGCCGATGGCCGCGCCGAAGTCCCGGCCCAGGCACTCGGCGAACTGGCGATGGATGCCCTCCGCAAGCTCGACCACATCGCCTACATCCGCTTCGCGTCGGTCTATCGCCCCTTCACCGACATCGAGTCCCTGAAGGAAGTCATCTCCGCCCTCGAAGAGGGCCGCGTCCCTACCATCGAAGAAAAGACCCTGCAGTTGCCGCTTCTTGGTGAAGAGCAGGAATCACCGATCCGTGCGTTCGCCCGGGCCGCCGCCGAAGAGCATCGTCTCGCCGAATCTGTGAGCTAGGGAGAGCACGCGATGAAGATCTGGGAACTCCATGGCCAGCGACTCAAGGGAACCATTCGCAGCACTCCCGACGGCGATGCCGACATCGGCGGCCTGATTCTCTCCGAAAAGGCCTACCTCCTCGCCGTGCGTGACTTCCGGCCGACCGAACTCGCCGAACTCGTCCTCAAGGACGGCCCAACGATCGTCGCCCGTTCGCTCATCGACCACTACGCACGACCCGAATCCCTCCAGGCGACAGGCGGGCGCTGCCTGGCTCTTGCCCGGAATGGCGCCGCCGACCCGATTCTCCGCAGGAGCGATGAGGTCACCGAAATGCAGCCCGCGGGGCATCGCGCATGACGTTGACCGCCAGCGAACATCTGTTCTAACATCGCACCCCGTTACCCGTTTCGCGACATCCGCCGGTACCCGGCCGAGTACCATCAAGGGAGTACACAGTGACCCAGCTTTCAGAACGGCGAGACACCGCAATGCCAGAGACTTACTCCGAAATCCAGCTCAAGATCTTCCGCGACCGCTACGCCTTCGATGGCGAACAGTACCCCCACGAAGCCTGGCGCCGCGTTGCGGACGCCGTCGCGGCACACGACCCCGACACCCAGACGACCTGGTCAGAGCGCTTCTACGACCTGCTCGACGGCTTCAAGTACGTGCCCGGCGGCCGGATCATCGCCGCGATGGGCACCGGCGCTGGTGTCACTGCCCAGAACTGCTACGTCATCCCCAGCCCCGATGACAGCCGGGACGGGATCATGGATTCGCTCCGCCAGTGGGTCGAGATCCAGAGCAAGGGCGGCGGCGTCGGCATCAATATGTCCTCCCTCCGACCCCGGAACGACCCCGTGAAGGGCGTCAACGGCACCAGCTCCGGCCCGGTGAACTGGGCCCAACCGTTCGCCTTCATTTCCA
>DATCGT010000359.1:0-2431 GCA_036508775.1 Tepidiformaceae bacterium
CGGGCCGTCCGAATCTCGGCCTCGACGTCGGCCCACCTACTCAGCCCAAGGCGTGGCGCTCGGCGGGCCATCCTCGCGAAGATGTCCAGTTCGGCGGCCGCAATAGTGATCACGTAGAGGAGCGCGAGTTCGCTCGCGTAGTGGTCGAACGATCCCATCCGGTCCGGATGGGATCGACCGTAGACGGTCTCGTACCCGCGCTGCGACGGGTGAGCGAAGCCGCTGAGGAATCCGTAGTGAACGTCGACTTGAACGGCCGAGACGCCGGGCAGGAGGCGGTTGACCCGCAGCGCCATCAGCACCTTGTCGTGGACAAAGAACTGGCGCCACTCCGCGGCGGCCTCGGCCGCCCACTCCTCACGATCGGCCTTCTTCCAGAATGGCCGCGCCAGGCGTGCAGCGTGCTTCTTCCCGCCGGTAAAAGGGTCGAAGTCACCGACGCGGAAGTAGTAGGGCGAGATGGTCTGGCCGCGGCCCTTCATCGAGCGAGCACTGTGGTAACCCCGGCGGACGACGTGCAGGCCTTTCTCGTCCCACCACCACCTCGCGATGTCGGAGCCGGTGCCCGCCTGTGCGGCTCGGATGTCCGCTTCCCATTTCGGGACATCGGCCTTCTTCACGCCCGTGTAGGTCTCGACGTGGCGGTTGGCTAAGAAGATGAGCCGGTCCATGAGGTGGTGTTCAAGCGCGGAGCGCACTACGACGAGCGCACTCGGGTAGCGGCGAGCCTCGTTCAGGATCAGGACGGCGCGAAGGTGGTCCGCGAGCTGTACTCCGCGCCTCGCATGGTGGACGTGCTGCATGTGCTGTGTGTTGCCGTGGACGATCAGCCCCTCCAAGCCTTCGAGGCGCTGGAGCAATCGCTCGGCATGGCCGGGAAGTGTGCCGTGGTCGTCAGTCGAAGTCATCAACAACCATCTTATTGCTGCGCATGGGTCGGCAAAGGGGCACCACACTACGAACCGATCGTAGGCAGTTCGTCTCGTTCGCCAACGATCCGGTCCGTCCTAGAATCTGGGGCCTGGCCTATTCGCGCTCCTGAAGCCGCCTTAGCATGTTGGCAAGCAGGATGACCGCGTCGGAGGCCACGCCAGCGCGTGTCTTTGATCCTGATGGATTGTGCTTCACCGCCTGGGCCAGTTCGATCGTCGCCTTGGCCAGCTTCGTGAGTTCCTCGCTGCCTTCAGGCTCCGAGTCGACCTCTACGATGCGGCCGAGCCTGTTCTTTGTATGCGCTGCGGGCGGTTCGACCTCGCCGGCTCGGAGGTGGCGCCCAGGGTCGTAGGCGGCTTCGCTGAGCTTTTCGAGCACCGATACGATGTCGTTGCCGATGTTGCGGTAGTCCTGGGAAGTGCGCGCGCTGTGGAAATGGCGCCGAAGCTCCGCTATCTCCTCGTCCACATCAGGCCAGCCGGTGCGTCTTGTTGGGGCGATCGACTCGGCGAGTTCCGCGTTCAGCGCTTGGTCCTCCCGCAGCTCAAGTTCTGCGTGGAGCGGATCAAAGAGCACCTGCAGCAATGAACGGCGGGCCGCCCAGCTGCCGTGGCCGCCATGCGATCCCCAGTAGGCCCGAAACCCACTCAGGTCACGAAATGGCGGGTCAAACTGAATTCCCAGACGTTTGGTGACGCTGACAAGGGTTCGCAACGCGTCGCGAGCTTCATCGTCTGAGAGTTGCTCGGATCCATCCGTCCCGTAGCGCGTGAGTTCGTCGTGCAGGAGGCGCGAGAGTGCGATCGCAGCCTCACTATCCGGGACACCTTGGAGAGGCGAACGACGGAGCCGCTGGATCAGCACCGCGTTGAAATGCGATCCGCCCCCGGGAGCCCGGTCGTCGTCCACCCAGAAATCGTCAAGTCGCATCGCTTGCTCCCCGTTGGCCACGGATGGATGTGCTCGTCGCGGGTCTGTTGTGCAGGCGAAGTTCAGGCAGTCGACGTCATACCGACGTGAATCCGGAAGGTGGCGTGTGCCGCCGCCACTCAACTCAGTGTCCGCCTGCCAATCAGTCTAGAACGGCCGCTGACGAAGAACGGGAGAATATCGTCACGATGACACCATCGTGATGAAATTGGCCGGGGCGACGGGGCGACGGGGCGACGGGGCTTGGGCCTGCGTGTCCCACATGCCGGATCGTCGTTCCGAGTTCGATGGTGGATGCCAAGGCATTCTCGCTGCTCGGCCCGAACCCGCCCCTACCGCGGATCTACGCAGTCGTGCAGGCCTTCACGGCCAGTACGTCTCTGCTGAAGTTGGTGAGCTGGCGGAGCCGCCGACCAACAGAACCCGTCCGTCAGGCAAGAGCACCGCGGAGCCGTTGAGGCGGCTTTGCATCATCGATCCGGTCGGACTGAATGTCCCGGTCGAGGGGTCGTAGATCTCGGCGGAGGAGTCGTTTTCGTTGCTCCCCCCAGCGACGAGCACGCGGCCG
>DATCGT010000360.1:0-2791 GCA_036508775.1 Tepidiformaceae bacterium
CCGCACCGGGTTCGTGCATCGACAAGCATTGAGAAGGCTGCCTTCTTCCTGCGACAGCTTGAGGGGGTCGAAGGGGTCTCGGTGCCGCGGGTTCTTGGGTATGGGCGAGAAGGGACCATCGAGTACGTGTGCGAAACCCGGATGCCGGGCATCGCCGTGCGGTACGCGGACCTCGACGATTCCCAGAGGCGAACCGCGCTCGCGGCACTCGGTCGCCTGCTGCGACGCATCCATGCGGTTGAGCAGGCGCCGTTCTTCGCGAGCGACCTCATGCCGGGCGACCGCGACCATGCCGCATTCATCGAGCGCTTCCGGGCCGGGTTCGACCGGGCACTGGCGGGAATCGCGGAGGAGCCCGATCGCTGGCCGCTGGCCGTCAAGGCGGAAGCCGTAGTCGCCGATGTGATGGGAGCGCTCCCGGCCGAGGTTGCGCTGAAGGCGCTGCATTCAAACCCAGGGCCAGCACACGCATTTGTCGACCCGGGTACTGGCCTGCTAACCGGGCTGATCGACTTCGGCGACGCTTACATCTCTCACCCGGCTTTTGACCTGCGCACATGGCTACGGTTTGGGGACCGGGTCGATCTGCTGGCTGGATATCGCTCCGAGAGCGACGTTGATGATGCGTTCCTGCAGGTCTGGCGTGCGGTGATGATCCTGGTGGAGATGACGGCCCTGGCTGCCGGTCCGCGTCCTGAACGGAAAGCCGAAGCGGAACAGGTGCTGCGAGAACTCCTCCCAGAGATCTGAATCAGCACCAGACGCCGGGTTCGGCTGTAAACGCGCTCGTGCAGGTCGTGGCGCGTGGCGTCTTCCTAAATGGTGACCGGCCCGGTCGGTCCCGTGCCAGGCTGGGCCCGGTCTGTGCCCTCGCTGACGTCACCTGCTGCCGGGGGATCCCTGAGTTCGGCGTAGTAGCGCCGCCAGATCATGCGATGGAGTGGAATCCTCCGCGGAATATCGCGAAGGCCAGGGATGAAGGGGACGAGGACAAGGAGCAGGGTAAAAACCCCCACCGTCACAGTAATCGCCAGGTCGGCATTTCCAGCGTTGATGCCAAGGAAGCCGTGTTCCTGATCGAATGGGGGGACCTGGTAGCCGAGGGTGTAAAGCCAGAGCCACGCCTGTCCGGGGTAGCGCCCGGTTTCGTTCATCATCCCCCACTGGTTGCCGGTGAGGTTCTGCTGGCTGGCCAGTCCGCTCAGATAGCTTCCGTCACCCATGAAGAGGAGCGAGCCTGTGTAGTCGGTGGCGAAAAACTGGTCGTTCGCGAGCAGCAGCCCGTCGAGTCCGCCGGTTCGAGCGAGCGCGAGGAGACTATTCATCAGAACCGGGGTGGGACCGTAGTCGCCCGCGACGACGGTGACCTGCCCACCGTCAAACTTCGCGTCAGCCAGAGCGGTGGTGTAAGCATCCAGCCAGGCGGCCCGCTGATCGTCGCCCGCCCCCTGGAAAGTCGAGAGTGCAGCGGTAAGAGCCGGGTTCCCGACCGCGGCCTGTTGCAGGGGTTGGATGACAAACTGCCCGGGAGGGTCGACGGGAGTGTGTACGCCGGCCCAAGACTGGGGCTTGAGGAACCAGAGCGTCTGGACCGAGCCCTCGTTGTTGTTGTATGGGGGGCCGTAGTCGGCACTTGTGCTCGATCCGGCGAGTTCCCCGGTGGCGGTGGTGACGAAATCGACCGGATCGGCTGTGGCCCAGCTGGCGATCGTGACAGCTGGAACGTCTGGCGAAGAGAACACCGCGGCGAGGATAACGACGCCTATCAGCACTCCGACCGTCGCGACGACGACTTCTTTCACGAGGTCAAAGGGGACCATCCGGACGTCGCGGTAGTAAATGGCCCTGTCGACGGTAGTCACGATCTTGCCCCTGAACTGGTGGCCGCGTCAGGGGCAGCCGCCGCGGGCGCGCCAATCGGGCGGACGATCCCGTTCATCCTCACCATGGCGATATGCGCCGCGGTCAGGAGGACAACGGAAACAGGCAGGAGCATGACGTGGATCCCGTATGCCTGGCCAAAGTTCAGCGGGTTGAAGAGTGCTCCCATGCCGGTGCCGTTCACGGCGTCTTTCGCGTTCACCGCGATCCACTGGGCGGCGAAGTTCTGCTGAGAGATGTAGCCGGTGAAGCCTGTGACGACGCTGGCGAGGAAGGTCACCACGCCGATGACCCACGTGAGCCCCCGGCCATCACGCCAGCCGGCCGCCCAGAATTGGGCCCAGAGATGCAGGACCATGAAAACGAAGAAGATCTGGACTCCCCAGAAGTGGAGGCTGTTGAAGAACCGCCCGATCGAGGATTGGTGCCACCACTGTGGACCGAAGAAAGCGAGGACCACGCCGCTCGCCACTACCCAAATGAGCGCAGCGATCGTAATTGCGCCGAAGAGATAGACCCAGGAGTGGACGTAGGCTGGCTGGCTGGTGGGCAACAACTCCTCAAGCGGCAGCCGGCGAGCGAGCTGCCGTCGAATTGCGCCGGTCCAGCCGCCCTGGGATGGAGCCGCCTGTTGCGATGCGCTCACTTCTTCTGACCGCGCGATTTCGGCCGTGCGCTGCCGGGGAACGGCACGACCAACGCAGCGGCGAAGATGACCAGCATCAGTCCGATCATTACGAGGTTCGGCACAGAGAGGAGGATGAATCCCCAGTGAATGTACTGAGCGGGTGCGTCCATTGACGACCTCATGGCCTCGGGAACCTGTACAGAGCCTGATGAATGCGATGACTCCCCTGTCAAGAAGAGGAAGGGCACCCCGGTGGGCCATCTCTTGTGGATTTGACTGAGG
>DATCGT010000361.1:0-2475 GCA_036508775.1 Tepidiformaceae bacterium
GCAGCGGAACCGCTCGCGGACAGTTGCGGGGCTCTTCTCATTGCTGACGTACACGAACGGCAGCGGGTCCGGGTGGAGCCCGAGTAGATCGCCAGAACCGGCGCTGGCGTTCCCGGCCTGAACCACCACAAACGTCTTGAAGCTCTCAGGCGGTGCCACGACGGCAGTGACGGAGCCCGCCACGGCGACCGTCGGGATCGCCCACGCCACCGGAGCCGTGTCGGCCAGGTAGTCGGCCAGCGGGACAGCCGCGCGGGTCGCCCGAGTCGAGACAGCGGCGCCCGTGAGTGTCAGCTCCGCAATGCGGCGCGATAGCTCATCCTCGCCGACTCACCGGCGGCGGAGGCCAAGATCATCTCGAGTAACGAAAGATCGATCCGCTCGAAGACCGCGAGCATCGAGGATGTCACCCGGTTCTCGCCCTGACGGTAGGTTGAGAACAGCGGGTTCTTTGCCATACCAGCGACTCCTCTCAGCGAGCTAGACCAAAGGGCGACGTGAGTTCGAGACTGACCGACGTCGCGTCTATGCGACTGAGCGGCGGTTCTAGCGATGCCCGTTCGCGAGCGTGGCGGCGATGTGCCGCAGAGTCTCTCGACCGGGAGAGCGGAGCCAGATCAGCGGCGACGGAGTCGAGCACCGGCCAACTCCCCTCGACGTGTCTTGGGGTCTGGAGTGTAACGGCCGGGCGAGGGCCCAGATTCGCCGTGAGTCCAAGGGATCCCATCTGCGAGCCGGAGATCTTCCGTCGGCTCAGCTCAAACGGACCGGGCGCGGCCCCGCACCATCCGCGCATCGTGTCAGCCCTGGCATCGATCCCGATCGCCCCGACTGGTACGGCAATGGCCTCAGGTTTCCTGGTCGCCGGCCCCCTGCACGGTGTGGTGGCCCAGTCGGAGAGTGGCCTCGTGTAGTGCACGTAGGAACGTGTCCATTGCGCGCAGTAGTCCAGGCACCAAACTGCGCGAAGGGAAGACGGGCTGCTCGGGCGGGACCGTTCTCTGATTGAGCATGCCGATCAGGGGTGACACATGCACTATCTGATGGCGGTAGGTGAGGCTTCGTTGGACGGCCGACAGAGTGGCAGGCTGCAGTCCCAGATCAGCAGAGAAGCGGAGGCCGTAGGCTGCCCCGAACGCGCGTTTGCACTGCTCGTAGTTCCCGAAATCAACGCGAGCGACGCTTAGCGCTTCATCAACGGTCGAAGTTTGGGCCGCTGGATGTTCGCGTTGGGCGGCCGACAGGAAGCGCCGCAGTAATGCCCGCACCTCGGCGGGGCGTCCCTCTTCAGGGAGTTCCCTGAAGCGTCGCTCGGTGTAGACCTCGAAACCCGTGGCCATCATCACGATAGCGAGATTCGCCTGGACGACCTCTCCCAGGAAGCCTTCCGTCGGCGTGGCCTGCATGTGAATGTTGATTGCCCGGTGGGTGGATTCCCACGCTTCAAGTGCAGACTCGCGCAGCTGAAGTCGACCGTCGGCGAACATTTGATACCCGAAGACCTCGACCTCCGGACTGCCGATCCTGAAGATCGTCTCGTCTTTGACCCGGACTCGGTATGAGGCCTTCGTTCCGGTCGCGCTCAGGGGCGGTGAGCCCAGAAATCCGGCGTATAGGGTCGTCTCGTCCTTGGTCCACGTAAAGGCTACCAGGAACGGAAGGTCGTGGACCAGCGGAGGTAGCGAAAGACTGGCGATGCGGGTGCCTGTGCCAGGGCTGGCATGGGTGAATTGAAGTACGCGGTCAGGGTCTCGGGAGACTTCGAGAAGCGTCTGGCCTGTCGGAATCTGGATGACGATGAACTCACCGGGCTGTGAGTACAGGCTCGCTACGGACGCAGGGGCGAGGTTAAAGAGAAATGTGCCCTCCGGTAGCAGCGCGGTCGCTTGTATCTCACGAGCCTGTGTCGCGGAGGCGCCTGGGACGAAGACGACATCCTTGGCCTGAGACACGTCGAGTACTTCCGAGCTGGGTTGAGGCGCGGGGCGTTGCGGCAATCATCTGTTTGGCACAGGCACCGAGCGAAGCGATGGTCCCACGAGCGGTGCCTGTAGAAGCGTACGCCGCGCTTCGGTGGAGTGCCGTCGCGGGAACCGTCACGAGGTGGTCATGGTGCGGTGGGTTTCGTCTCCGACTGACCGGGCACACCCGCGATCCGGACGGCAAGCCCCGTCGCGAGCCAACCGCCGAGGAGAAACGGGACCAACGGCAGATTGAGCGGTCCGAGGACGAGCACCGCCACGTCTGCGGCAACGAAGGCCAGCACGCCAGGCGCCGCTCCGACCGCGAACGGCAACCCTCGCCGTCGGGCGTGCTCGACGATGGCCGCGATCACCAGGATGTCGACGATGCCGACGCCCGCGTGGGACCATGGGGTATCGATGACGAGCATCGCGTAGAAGTACCAGGCGGGAGCCGCGTCGCCGGTCGCCCCCGGGCCTGGTCCTGGCCCTGACGCGACGATCTGGACGACAT
>DATCGT010000362.1:0-2875 GCA_036508775.1 Tepidiformaceae bacterium
CAGCCATCAACAGGATGATCGCGTCGCGCTGGGGGATTACGGCGTAGGAGCTCTCCCCGGTGAGCTCACGGTGACGCAGCATCATGGCGATCGCGCCAGCCGCCACGCCGCCCGAGATCGGGTCGCCATAGGAGATACCGCTTCGGTGTGGCGGTCCGCCCGGGTAGCCCTGGAGCGCGACCAGGCCTCCCATTTGCTCGATGCTTGGGCCGAAGCCGATTCGGGCCGCATCGCGCCCCTTGTGACCGAAGCCGGGCATGGAAATGTAGATGATGCGTGGGTTGAGGGCTTTGACGTCCGCGTAGCCAAGCCCGAGGCGGTCGGCGACGCCGCTGCTCCAGTTTTCGATGAAGACGTCGGACTTCGCGATGAGGCGTTTCAGCGCCTCCATCCCCTCCGGCTGCTTGATATCGAGACTCACGCCCCATTTGTTGCGGTTGTACTCGTTGAAATAGTGGCTCTGGTTGATTTCGGGCGCGGAGCGGGCGCCGCCCATCGTGCGGATCGGGTCCGCGAACGACGGGCCTTCAACCTTGATGACCTCAGCACCCATGTCAGCGAGGAAGCGGGTGCCGTAAGGACCAGCCCAGACCTGGGTGACGTCTACGACGCGAATCCCGTCGAGCGGTGGGCGCACCGGGCCTTTCGGCGCCACTGCCGGGCGGGCCGCCGGGACGGCGGGCTTGCCGAGCAACTCCGCATTGTGTTCCCCAAGCAGTGGGGCTCGGCCAACTGTCCCGCGAGAGCCGTCTCCGAATTCGATTGGGCCGGACGGGAACGGATGCCGACCGAGGACCGGGTGCTCGACTTCCTTCCAGAAGCGAACGTCCTTGAGGCCTGGCCATTCAAGCAGCTCGCGGGGGCCCGGGATCATCGAGAACGGCGCACGAAACTTCGCGGCGTGCGCGAAGATGTCGGCGGCGTTGCGCTCGGCAGTCCATTCAGGGATCAGGACAGAGAGGACCTCGTTCGCGGGCGGCGACCAGCCGGAGGCGAATGCCGGATCGTCTTTCAGCTCGGGCTGCCCGATGGCGTCGTAAATCGCGAACGACTGCCGCGGCATGGCGGCCACGCCAATGAAGCCGTCCTTGCACTCCTGGATACCCCACTGCGCGAAGGTCCGGTTGCCGCCGCGTGACCCTTCGCTGCCGGTATTCACGGCGTTCGGGCCACCCCCTTCGAGCGTCGAAGCCTGTACCTCCTGGATCGAAATGTCTATCCAGTCGCCAATGCCCGACTTCGAGACGGCGTAGAGAGCAGTCAGAGCGGCTGAGAAGCCGTGGAGGCCGGCCTGGTAGTGTGCCTGGTGACCTGCCGTCTTGAGTGGCGGCATGTCCGGGTCGCCGCAGACCGCCATCTGGCCGCCAGAGGCGGCTGCAGTGAGGGCGGTGGCGCGCCAGCTGGCGCGGGGCCCGCTCTGGCCCCAGGGCGTGATCGAGCAAACGACCAGCGAAGGGAACTCCTGGATCAACGCGGCAGGGTCTAGCCCCTTTGAGGCCAGGTGGCCGGGGGCGTAGGTATCGATAACCACGTCGGCGGAAGCGATGAGGTCGTGGAGCGACCTGATGGCGGCGGGGTCGTCAAGGTCCATGGTGACGCTGCGTTTCCCGGCGCCGAGGTAAGCGAAGAGGATGCTCTGGTTCGGGTCATTGCCTGCCCGTGGGGGGAGGGAACGGATCGCGTGGCCGGTCGGCGGTTCGACGACGATGACGTCGGCACCGTAGGCCGCGAGCAGGCGGCCGGTGAAAGCGCCGGCCACATCGGCGCTGAGCTCAATGACTCGGGATCCTTCGAGCATAGGGACCTCTCAGAAAAGTAGCAGGTGAGTCGGGATTCTACCGGCTCAGGCCGACTTGCGCTGGCCGGGGGGATTGCCGGAATCGAAGCGCTCGATGGGAAGGTCAGGAGCGCTCGCCGGCGCCGAGCCGCCGCCAGCGCTGGACGGCGACGCCGGACCAGAGCAGGCTCTACCATCCCGAACGGCAAGGCCCCCTGGAGGAAGCCGTAGAGCGACGAAGCGACACATCCGCCTGCGAACGCGAGGACGAACCATCGCGAGCGCGATTCGAACGCGTAGAAGAACAGCATCGAGCCGACCGCCAGGATGCCATAGGTGGTCAGGATCATCGGGTCACTCGCACTTCAAGGTCGCCCGGGTAGCGTCAGTGAGTACGCAGGTAGCGTACGATCTCCCATGGCGTGACCTGGACTCGGTAGTCTTCCCACTCCATCCGCTTGGCTTCGAGGAAGCGTTCCAGCAGGACCGGCCCAAGGAGGTCGCAAATGACCTCGTCCTTCGCCAGTTCGTCAAGTGCCTCCTTGAGATTGGCCGGCAGAAGGCGGACGTTGAACTTGTCCGAGCGCTGTGGCCCAAACGCATAGAGGCTCTCCTCGATCGGTTCAGGCAGTGGTAGCTCGCGGGCGATACCGTCGAGGCCAGCGCCGAGCATCACCGCGAAGGCCAGGTAGGGGTTGCAACTCGGGTCGGGCATCCGTAGCTCGACACGGGTGGTCTCCGGGGTGTCTGGGGCCGTTTCCGGGACGCGAATCAGCGCGGAGTGGTTCACTCGAGCCCAGCTCAAGTGAACCGGCGCTTCGTAGCCCGCCACCAGCCGTTTGTAGGAGTTCACAAGCGGGGCAAGGATGGCTGACATGCCCCGTGCATGGGCGAGCTGCCCCGCGATGAAGTGGCGCGCCAGGTCCGAGAGGCCGTACTGGCTGTTGGTGTCACAGAAGAGGTTCTTCGCCCCGTTCTCGTCGCCCAGGCTCTGGTGGATGTGCATCCCCGATCCTGCGACCCCGAAGATCGGCTTCGGCATGAAACTCGCGTGGAGGTCGTGGCGCTGAGCAACCTCGCTCACTACCCATTTCAGGG
>DATCGT010000363.1:0-6734 GCA_036508775.1 Tepidiformaceae bacterium
CGTAGCGCTGGCCCAGCAACGTGTCGACCGGGTCCCCCGGTGCCATCCGCACGACCGTGAAGACGATGACCGAGACAGCAAAGAGCACAGGGATACACCAGAGCAGACGGCGAATGGCGTATCCGAACAGCCCCGCTCCCATCGCGAGCTACTTCTCTTTCGAAGCGTCGATCGAGATGTAGCGGTACTTCGGGACGGTCATCGACACTGACGGCCAGTTCTGGACGCACGACTTCACCAGCATGTGATCGATGGGCCAGAAAGTGGGAATGATGGCGGCGTCGTTGAGGATCTGCTGCTCGGCCTGCGAGTAGAGAGCGAACCGCTTCGTGCGGTCAGTCTCGATGCGGGCCTGCTTGAGAAGAGCGTCGACGGCCGGGTTCACGTAGCCCTGCTCGTTCTGCTGGCTGTCACTGGCGAAGAGCTTATCGAGGAAGTCCTCGGGGTCCGGATAGTCCGCCGCCCAACCAGCGTCGAACATCTGGTAGGTGCCCTTGCGCAGGTCGCGCAGATAAGCCGAGTACTCGCTGGCCTGCAGGTCGACGGTGATGCCGAGGGCGTCCTGCCAGCCGGCCTGGATCGCCTGGAGAATCTCAGGAGCGTCCCCACCGGCGCCCGCGTAGGTCAGGACGATATGCGGCATTTTGCCCGCGTACTTTGACTGCGCGAGCAGCTGTTTCGCCTTCGCCGGGTCGTAACTGTAGCCGGTCACCTGGTCGTTGTGACCGGGCATCTCGGGCGGGAGGATGCTCGTGGCGACCCTCTGGGTGTCGTAGAGCAGGACCGTGTTGATCTTGTCGCGGTCGATAGACATCGCGAAGGCCTGGCGGACGAGGGGATCATCGAACGGGGCCTGCTTCGTGTTGAAGGCGATGTAAGAGAGAGACATCTCAGGCTGCGGTTTGTAGTCGGCGCTTAGCGGGCTGGTGCCGTTCTTCACGGCCTCAAGGTCAATCGCGGGGACTGCACCAATATGGAGTTCGTTGTTCTGGTAGCGCGTGAGAAGCGAGCCCCCGCCGAGCTCGAAGACGACTGAGTCGAGCTTCGCGACGCCAAGGTGGTAATGGTCGTTTCGCGTGAGAACGATCTTGTCGGCCGGGGTGAATTGCGAAAGCTTGAAAGGCCCGGTCCCGTTGGGATGCTGGGTCCAGTTCCGGGGATCCTGGGAGATCTGCTGCTGGTCAACGACGAAGCCTACCGGCTGCGTGAGTTCGGCCAGGAAGTAGTCGGATGGCTGGACCAGGTCGATCTCGACCGTCTTGTCGTCGATGACTTTGACGCCGCTCACATCCTTCGCTTTGCCGTTGTAGCGATCGAGGAGCCCGACGATGTTGCCGAGGTAGAGCGTGACGGTCGGGGAGTTGTTGGCCGGGTCGGCCGCTCGTTCGAGGCTGTACTTCACATCCTGAGCGGTGACTTTGCGATTGTTCTGGAATACGACGTTGTCACGAAGGGTGAAGGTATACGCCTTCCCATCGGGTGAGACCTTCCAACTCGCGGCGATGTCAGGCTGGACCGTGAGATTCAGGTCGAGGGTGACGAGCCCACCGAAGATCTCGACCACGTATTCGGAAGTCCCGACGTCACGGACCTGAATGGGATCAAGGATTGAAGCCGGGTCCTCGCCGAAGGTGACCAGCGTGTTGCCCTGGCAGATGTCGCCCGTTACTCCGCTCGAAGTCTTCGGTGCCGAAGCCGTATTGCTGCTGCCGCCTCCACCACCGCCGCCAACAACGGCGATCACGAACACGATCCCCACGACCAGAATCAGGAAGGCGACGACACCCATCATGAGCGTCAGGGTTCGGTTCGACATCGGATACCCCGTGGCGGGAATGCAGATTACCGTACGCCCTCAGGCTCCGGTACGAATCCCGTTTACGTACGAAGGGGTGAAGGCAAAGGAAAGGTTACCCCCGAGGGGCGGACGCTGCCCAGCGAGGGCCGGACGCGGTACTAGGGCGAGGTCGCTGGCAACAGCTGGAGCCCGAGATCCCGGAGCTGCGAGGCATCGACCAGCGAAGGGGCGTCAAGCAACGGGTCGGCCCCGGACGACGCTTTCGGGAAGGCGATGACATCACGGATGTTGTCGGTGCCCGCCAGCGACATGATGAGGCGGTCGATGCCCATGCCCACGCCACCTTCCGGGGGCGCGCCGTATTCGAGTGCATCAAGGATGACGCCGAAGCGGTCCTGCATCTCCTCGCGGGTGTATCCCATGAGGCCAAGGACGCGTTCCTGCTCCGCACGGGTGTTGATTCGGATGGAGCCGCCGCCGACTTCAACGCCGTTGAGCGTGAGGTCGTACTGGCGGGCGGTGACTTTGCCCGGGTCCGTATCGAGGAGCGGGGTGTCTTCAGCGAGGAAGCCGCTGAAGGGGTTATGCGTGGCATCCCAGCGTTCTTCGGCGGGCTTCCATTCGAGGAGGGGAAACGCCGTAACCCAGGCGAAGGAGAGAACGGCCGGATCTTTGAGGCCGAGGCGATCGCCGAGAGAATCGCGAACCGCGTGGAGCGAGCTGGCAACCACGGCGGGGCGGTCAGCAACGATCAGGAGCAAGTCGCCGTTCTCTGCCCCGGTGGCGCTTCGGATCGCTTCAACCTCTTCCGGAGAGAGGAACTTCGCGATCGAGGAGCGCAGTTCGCCACTGGCGAGGAAACCGACAGTGGCGAGTCCCTTCGCTCCGCCGGAGCGCGCGAGGGCGGTGAGTTCATCGATCTCGCGGCGGGTCATGTCGGCCTGGCCGGGAACGCGGATGGCTTTGACCTGTCCGCCCGCAGCAAGGGCTCCGGCAAAGACCTGGAACTGCGACGAAGCGAGAGGCGCCGAGATGTCGACGAATTCGAGGCCATAGCGCAGGTCGGGCCGGTCGATACCGTATCGAGCCATGCAGTCGTCGTAGTCGAGTACCGGAAACGGCGAAGCCGCGAGTTCACCGCGGCCGAACTTGCGCGCGATCCCGGTGTAGAGCTCTTCGATCAGGCCCATGACATCCGATTCGTCGACGAAGGCCATCTCAAGGTCCAGCTGTGTGTGCTCGGCAACGCGATTGGCCCGGAAGTCCTCGTCCCGATAGCAGCGAGCGATCTGGAAGTAGCGCTCGACGCCGGCAACCATGAGCAGCTGCTTCATGATCTGGGGCGACTGGGGGAGAGCGAAGACGTGGCCCGGCTGCAGGCGCGACGGGACGAGGAAGTCGCGCGCCCCCTCGGGGGTCGATTTGATCAGCGTCGGCGTTTCAATCTCGAGGAAATCGCGGGCGCAGAGGAAGTCGCGAATGTACTTCACGACCTCGTGGCGGAGGCGAATGACTTCGATGACGTCAGGCCGGCGAAGGTCCAGATACCGGTACTTCAGGCGAAGCTGTTCGCTCACATCGACGGGCTCATTGATGTAGAAAGGCGGCGTCAGCGACTCATTCAGAACCGTGCATTCGGTTGGCGCGACCTCAATCTCGCCGGTCGGCATGTTGGGATTCACGGTGGCGGCGGCGCGCACCTGGACCGTGCCGACGAGCGTCAGCGCCCATTCCGGGCGCGCGCGATGAGCCACGGCGTGGGCGTCGGGATTATCGGGGCCAAAGACGACCTGAACGATGCCGTGGGAGTCACGGAGGTCGATGAAGATGAGTCCGCCATGATCGCGCCGGCGGTGGACCCAACCAGCAAGGCGGACGGTACGGCCGGCATCGGCCTGACGGAGATCGCCGCAATAGGTGTCTTTGAACATGCGTTAAGGGTACCGGGAGAGGGCGCTGAATGCTCAGGCGGGAATGCCCGGCAAAATCGAGGCGAATTCCTCTTCGAAGATCGCGTGCAGATCCTCAGCCATCCTGGCCTGGAAGCGGACATAGGCCGCGACGATGGTCTCAGCTTCGGGCGTCAACACGGTGTGACCACCACCGGCACCGCCAACCTCGGACTGGACGAGCGCGATGCCGAGATTGGTTTCAATCTCTTTAATCTTGCCCCAGGCACGGCGGTAGCTGAGCTTCATCGCCGAGGCAGCCTTCGCCAGCGAGCCCGTCTCGGAAACCAGCGCGAGCAAACGAACGCGGTAGTCGGACATGACGATCTGTCCGTCCATTTCGACCCAGAGCTTCTGGCACGGTGTGAGGTCGAGCACGAGCGCAGACTAGCACGGATGGGCCGCCCTTTGGTTACGGCCCGGGGAGATGGCACAGATACGCCCGGATGCACGAAACTCTGGGCATGGCACTGGATCTCGACCCGGGGCGGGGAACCGTCGGAAACCCACGGCTCGTGAACGCGATCATCGAGGAGATGGCGGGAGGCGCGATCCCGTTTGAGCGGTTCATGGAACTCGCGCTCTACCACTCGGAATTCGGGTACTACCGGAAGCCGGGACGGATCGGGCCGCAAGGCGACTTCCTGACAAGCCCGACGATCCATCCGCTCTTCGGCTGGACGGTCGCCGGGTGGTGCCGCGAAGTGTGGGAACGGATGGGACGCCCCTCGCCCTTCACCATCGTCGAACCGGCAGCGGGAGAGGGCGCACTTGCGAAGGCGATCCTGGACTGGGCGGAGGGTCGCGATGACGGGTTCCGGGAGAGCCTGAGGTACGTTGCGCTGGAACCGAATAGCCCAGGCTCGGACCCACGCGTTGAATGGGCGGTACCCCCGATAGCGCCCGTAGCGAACGGCATTGTGGTGACCAACGAATTCTTTGATGCACTACCTGTGCGGCTGTTCGAGGCATCCGCGAGGGGGCCGATCGAGATCTGCGTCCGGTGGGACGGTGAGCAATTCGTGGAAACGCAGGGGGCGGTGGCGACAATCGACGATGCGCCTACCGAGGGAAGGTTCGAAGTCAACCCGCGTGCTCACCCGGCTATGCGCAGCCTTTGCGGGCTCGTTGAACGCGGCGCGGTTCTCACGTTCGACTACGGCTATCCGCAAGAAGAGTTGTGGGCACCGTGGCGGACGAGTGGCACGCTGCTCTGCTTCTATCGTCATACTGCGCACGAGAACCCACTGATCCATGTCGGAGACCAGGACATGACAACGCACGTGAACTTCAGCGAGCTAGTGACAGCAGCCGAGGACGAGGGCATGACCGCTTCTGGGCCAGTCAGCCAGACCCAGTTCCTGTTGTCCTGTGGAGCGAGCGCACTGGTCGAATCCGCCCGGAACGACCTGGGGGAGTACTTTGCCCGCCGACGAGCGCTGCAGACGCTAACCGACAGCGCAGGGCTGGGCCGAATCAGGGTGCTGGGGGCGGTTCGCGGAATTGAAGGACCACTCCCCGGATTCGAGGAGGAGGCGTGACCGCGCCCGCAGGCACCGAGCCGATCTGTGCGGGCGAAACGGCACCCGACTTCACCCTGCCCGCGATCAGGACGGATGGGACCCAATACGACCTCACCCTCAGTGAGCTCATGGGAACGGGACCTGTGCTCCTCGTCTTTTACGAGGACGACGGAATGCCAATCTGCACCAGCGAACTGAAAGCCTTCGCGCAGGAATACGAACTGCTGGCCGGGGCCGGCGTGCAGGTGCTGGGGATGAACACGAATGGCATCGGCTCACACGTGAAGTTCCAGGAGAGGGACCGATATCCGTTTCCGCTGGTCAGTGACTTCTTCGGTGACGCCATACGGGCCTACGGGCTCTGGGATGCCGACGAGCGAAAGTCCAGGCGGGCGGTGGTCATCATCGGAACGGACGGGAAGGTCGTCTACGTTCAGCCCCACTTCAACCCGGGAAACCTGAACGGCTACGAGGACGTGTTCCGGGCGCTCGGGCTTCTGTAGAGAGCGGTCCCGCGGGCCTTTTTCGCAACGCAGATTCGGCTCCGCCTAGAATGGACTCGTGGCAGCATATTCGGACCTCGTGATGGAGCACTTCGAGCACCCTCGAAACTCGGGAGTACTGGAAGAACCGGACGGTGAAGCGACGACCGCGAATCCCGTCTGCGGTGACCGGATGCGCGTGATGATCAGGGTGAGCGACGGCCGCGTGAGCGAAGTGAAGTGGCAGACGCGGGGCTGCCCGCCGGCCATCGCAACCAGTTCTTTCGCGAGCGAGATGGTCGCCGGGTGGCCGCTGGAACAGGTGGAAGCGTTAACGCGCGACCAGATTGCCGAGGCAATCGGCGGACTGCCGAAGGACAAAGTGCACTGCAGCGTGCTTGCCGCTGACGCGCTACGCGCCGCGATATCCGACTATCGAGGAAAACAACGGTAAGAGCGAACGGGGAGTGAATCCGCTTTCCCCGGGACAATTTCGCTATCATGCGGCCACACGATGAAGTGGCCCCCAACATGAGTCTTCTGGAGATCCGATGCTGGCCTACCTGCCATTCCTGATTGGTCCCAAGAGCTTCGGAGTGATCGCGCTCCTGATCTTTCTAGGGTCGGCGATCGTGATCCCGATACCGGTGTTCGCGACGCGAGGAAGGGCCCAGGTGGGATGGCTCGCGTTGTCGGGCCTGTTGCTCACGGTAGAGGTGATCGTTCTGGTCACGCTCCAGGTGATGGTGAGCAACGGAACGATCTGGAAGAGCTAAGACACGTGGTGGGGGCCGACGGCCCCCTTAGGGACCGCCACAAAACAATGCTCGACTATCGCGAATCTAATGCAGATTCGCATAACAGCAGGTTGTTTTGTGGCATTGCCTTAGAGCAGGCGGCGGATGGGCTTCCGCCCGGGACGCGGGTCGTAGTTGCTCTTGAACATCTCGAGCTTGTCGCGCTCGATGAGGTATTTGCCGGC
>DATCGT010000364.1:0-3545 GCA_036508775.1 Tepidiformaceae bacterium
GTCGACGCTCCCAGGTGAGGCGTCGTGATGATCCGCGGCACGTTCAGCAGTGGGTTGTCGGGCAGAGGCGGCTCACTCGTGAAGACGTCGATCGCGGCACCCGCGACCTTCCCGCTCTTCACCGCCGCAGCCAGCGCCGCTTCGTTGACGATCCCGCCCCGCGCCACGTTGATGATCCGCACGCCGTCCTTGCACCGTGCCAGCTCAGCCTCGCCGATCATTCCTTCCGTCGTGGGGGTGAGTGGCAGGTGCACGGTCAGGAAGTCCGACTCCGCATAGATGCGTTCGAGTTCCGCCGACTCAACGCCGAGCGCGCGAACGCGCTCCTCTGGCACGAACGGGTCCCACCCGAGCACTCGCATCTCCATCGCGACGCACCGCCGCGCAACTTCAGACCCAACGTTGCCCAGACCGAGTACTCCCATCGTCTTGCCGCGTAGCTCGGTACCCACGAAGTCCTTGCGCTTCCACTCCCCCCGGCGCATCGAGGCATCAGCCTGCGGGAGATGCCTCGCGACCGCGAAGAGAAGCGCGATCGTCTGCTCCGTCGCCGCGATGGTGTTCCCCTGCGGTGCGTTTACGACGATAACGCCGCGCTCTGTCGCCGCGACCAGGTCGATGTTGTCGACCCCCACACCGGCCCGGCCGACCACCTGCAGCTTCTTCCCTGCTTCAATGACCGCCCGGGTGACCTTCGTCTCGCTGCGCACCACGAGCGCCTCATAGTCCCCGATGATCGCGATGAGGTCGGCGGGGGGGAGCCCCGTCTTGACCTCGACCTCGGCCACGGTCCGCAGCGGTGCGAGACCTTCCTCCGGGATCGGGTCGGCGATAAGGACGCGCGGTCGTCGGTCAGCAGTCATGGATTTCTCTTTCTCCTTGAGCGCGGCAAGCGCCAGTTCCGTGGTTGCGGGGATGCGCACCTTGCCGCCTTCCCAGCGACTGATCGTGGCCTGATCTACGCCCAGGATCGAAGCGATCCCCGACTGCGATAGGCCCAGTGCGTTTCGAATTGCGGTGAACTCAGCGGCATCCATTGCCATGCATTATGCATGCTCGAAACATAGATGCAATATGCATAGGGCTGCATCTTCGGCGCGAACAAGAGAAAGGACCCGCGCACACCGCCATGGTGCATGCGAGCCCTTTCGAGCATTCCTGGGCTGGTCGCTATTTCGCGACTTTTGCCTCGTTAAGCAGTCGCTCGACTACGTCGAACGCCGCAACGATCTCCTCATGCGTGAACCACCCGAGGTGGCCAACGCGGAAGATCTTGCCTTCGAGCTTGCCCTGCCCGCCGCCGAGGACAACCCCGAACTCTTCGCGGGCGCGCTTGCTGATGCCCTTCCCGTCGACGCCTTCCGGCCACCAGACGGCGGTCACCGTATTGGAAGCATACTTCTCCTCGACCGGCACCAGCTTCAGGCCCATCGACTTCGCACGCTTCCGCGAATACTCGCCGGCGGCGGCATGCCGGCTGAAGATTCCTTCGAGCCCTTCCGCCCGCATCAGCTCGAAGCCCTTGTTCATCGCGTAGTACACCGACATCGCCGGGGTCCACGGGTTTTCGAGCTTCTTGAGCGAATCACGCGTCCGCGCCGCGTCAAAGTAGAAGCGGGGCATCTTCGCCTCGGCATTCGCAGCCCAGGCGCGCTCGCTCATGTAGACGAACGCGAGGCCGGGAGGAACCATCCAGCCCTTCTGCGAGCCACTGACAACAACATCCAGGTCCCATCGCTCGACGGGGCACGGCACGGAACTCATGCTGCTGACCGCGTCAACGATGATCAGCCGATCGCGCTTTCGCACTTCCTTCGCAATCGCCTCGAGCGGATTCGTCACGCCCGTCGACGTTTCGTTATGCGTCACAAGGACGGCCTTCAGCGACTTGTCGGCATCCAGGCGCCGGCCGATCTCCGCCGGGTCCGCTGCCTCGCCCCATTCAAGGCTGTAGGCTTCGGGCTCCGCCCCATATGTCTTTGCAATACTGCGAAGCCGGTCTCCGAAGGAACCGATCGACACCGCCAGCACCCGATCGCCAGGGCTGAGCGTGTTCACGATGGCGGCTTCCAGGCCACCGGTACCCGAGGTCGTGTACGAAAGCACGTCGCTCGATGTTTCGAACACCCAGTTCAGTCCATCGGTGACATTTCGCAGGATCTTCGCGAATTCGGGGCCGCGATGGTTGATCATCTGTGCGGCGGCTGCTTGAAGCACTTCTTCCGGACAAGGAGTGGGACCGGGGATACGCAGATTCACAAAATGACTCCAGGGAGGGTCGTTTTATGGTGGGCGCAGATCCCGGAGCGGTCAACCGCCGGTACGCCGGAGTCCGCAGCGCGGAATCGTTCAACCCCAACGGAAGCACACACTCGAAGGTAAGACCCCGCCCGAACGCATTGACCGTTCGGTAAATCGGATGGTACTCTTTCGCAAGTTACGGATTTCACAATCGGTCCCTCGGTCGACCAAAATGACGCTAGAAATACCCCGCGTTGTCATCAGCCGGCTCCCGGTCTATGCCCGCGCACTCGCAGCCCTCGCTCAGAGCGGGGAAACGGTCGTCAGCTCACAGGCGCTGGGTGAACAGCTCGATGTAACGCCCGCCCAGATCCGAAAAGACCTCAGTTACTTCGGGCGTTTCGGCAAGCAGGGCCGCGGTTACAACGTCCGGGGACTCCTCACAAAACTCCGCGAGATCCTCGGTTTGGACCGCCAGTGGCGGCTGTGCCTGGTTGGCGTTGGACGCCTCGGTCAGGCCATCGCCGAGTACGGTGGCTTTGAGCCCCAAGGCTTCCAGATCGTCGCCGCTTTCGACACCGAACCCGAGGTTATCGGCACCACGGTGGGACATGTCACCGTGCGGGACGCCAGTGAACTCGACGCTTATCTCCGCTCGTACCCCGTCGACATCGGCGTCGTGGCCGTCCCGGCCGCGGTCGCCCAAAAGGTAGTCGACCGCCTCGTCGCCGCCGGCATCCGTTCTATCCTGAACTACGCCCCAATCGCCCCGCACGTCCCCCCAGAGGTGACGATCCGCCACATCGACCCCGTCCTGGCGATGCAGAGCATGACCTTCTATATCAAAGCGAACGAGTCCGCCGCCAAATAGCCGCCAGGCTATGCGTACCCGCTGACGACGCCGAGCGCTATCGTAACAACGATGCGCCGAATCTCATCGGTCGAGCGGCGAACCGGCGACACCCCCGGACCTGCCCCCGCGGAACCGCGCGAAATGCGACTGTTTGTCGCCCTGTGGCTTGCACTGTCCGTAGCGGCGGTGCTGCCGATCTTCCTGGTGCGCTACGCGCCCCTCTACGACTACTACAACTGGGTGTACCAGGGGCGCATCGTCGCCGATTTGCTACACGCTGGGCCGGACGCCTACGCCTCCGCCCACCGCTACTACGATCTGAGCCAGACGCCGACCCCCAACATCCTGGCGCCGGTTGGCACCGGTCTTCTCACGATGATCATGTCGTCGGATGCCGCCGGACGCGTTTTCCTCGGGGCCTCGGTGCTGCTGTTCGCTGGCGGGTATGCGT
>DATCGT010000365.1:0-6340 GCA_036508775.1 Tepidiformaceae bacterium
GCGGGGACTACGCTCGCGGGAGGCCGAGGCCGCGCGTGGCGATGATGTTCCGCTGGATTTCGCTCGTGCCACCCTCGATCGTGTTCGCGGTCGAGCGGATGTACTGGTACTTGTAACGGCCGAGCATCGCTGCATCGGCAATCACGCTGGTGTCGGTCTTGCCATCGATCTGGCCGTACATGCCGAACACCTTGAGAGCGGTGCGGGCGATGCGCTGGTTCAGTTCGGTGCCATAGAGCTTGGCGACGCTGGCCTCATGACCGGGGGCGACGCCTTCCTTCGCCTGGATCGAGATGATCTTGAGGCTCATCTGGGTGGCGACACCCGCCTCGATCATCCGGTCGACCAGTTCGTGCGAAACCGAAGGGTTGTCCTTCAGCGTGCTGACGCCGTTGGTCTTTGCCAGGCGGACGAGGTCTTCCACACCCTGGCGAGCGCCAACCGCGCCACCGATGTTCGATCGCTCGAAGCTCAGCGTCGTCTGCGCGAGGTACCAGCCGCGGTTCTCCTCACCAATGATGTTCTGCTTCGACACGCGCACGTCTTCGAAGAAGACTTCGTTGAACTCGTGCGTACCGGCCGCGTTGATGAGCGGGCGGACCGTGAGGCCCGGCGACTTCATGTCAACGATGAAGTAGGTGATGCCGCGGTGCTTCGGCGCCTCGGGGTCGGTGCGGGCGAGGAGGATCATCCACTTGGCCGTGTGGCCGCCGGAGGTCCAGATCTTCTGGCCGTTGACCACGTAGTCGTCGCCGTCGCGGATGGCACGGGTCTGAAGGGAGGCAAGGTCGCTGCCTGCGCCCGGCTCACTGTAGCCCTGGCACCAGCTGATCTTGCCACTCAGGATTTCGGGAAGGAACTTCTTCTTCTGGTCTTCGGTGCCGTGCACGATGAGCGTCGGGCCGGCGAACCCGGTGGCAATGCCACCCGGACGCGGGGCGCGGGCTTCAGCCATCTCCCAGTTGAAGATGAACTGTTCCATGACACTCATTCCGCCGCCGCCGTGCTCCTTTGGCCACGCCGGGGCAACCCAGCCGCGCTCAGCCAGCTTGGCTACCCAGGTATCCCATGCGGAGCCGCCGCCGCCGTAGCCTTCGCCACGAGCCATGTTCTTCGGGGCTTCGTTCTGGATGAAGGCGCGTACTTCCTTGCGGAATACGGCCTCGTCAGGGGTGTCGTTGTAGTTCATGCAAGACCTCAGAGGTTCTTTTCGTTGAGGGATTGTACCCCCACTTTTACCTACGTGCCGTCCAATCGGCCCCGAACCGGACGGCCGACCGGTCCCTTTCTGCTTCCCCATCCGACCTTACCCGGGGCATCAGTCGCCGACGCTACGATTCGGGCACACCTCGGCCAGCAGGAGGGCCGCGCATGGGAAGACCGCAAGTCCTGAAGACGACTCTTCCGCACCGAGCGGATACGATACGGGCATGCCTGTCACACCCCCGTTTAACCCGCCTACACGCCTGCTCATGGGCCCGGGCCCCAGCGGTGCGCACCCCCGCGTCATCCGCGCGATGGGCGCGCCGATCCTCGGCCACCTGGACCCTGCCTTCCTCGACATCATGGACCAGACCAACGACATGCTCCGCGAGGTCATGCGCACCGGGAACAGGATGACGCTGGCGACCCCGGGCACCGGCACGAGCGGCATGGAAGCCGCCGTCATGAACCTGGTGGAGCCGGGCGACAAAGTCATCTGCGGAATTTGCGGGTACTTCGGCGACCGCATCGCCCAGATGGCGGAGCGCTCTGGAGGGGTGGTCACGCGGGTCCAGTCGCCGTGGGGCTCGCCCACGGACCTGGCGGCAGTCGAAGCCGCCGCGAAGGCCGCGGGAAACGTGAAGCTCATCACGGTCGTCCACGCCGAGACCTCAACCGGGGCACAGACACCGATCGAACCATTCGCCGCGCTGGCGAAGCGTCAGGGGGCCCTACTGCTGGTCGACTGCGTTACCTCGCTCGGTGGCGTCCAGGTCGAGGTCGACGCCTGGGGCGCCGACGCTGTCTACTCGGGCACCCAGAAGTGCCTCTCGGCACCTCCGGGCATGGCTCCGTTGACCCTCTCCCCCGCCGCCTGGGATGCGGTGAAGGCGCGGGAAGTGCCCTGCAACACCTGGTACCTCGACCTCAGCCTGCTCGAAGCCTACTGGGACGAACGGCGCGCCTACCACCACACCGCCCCGATCTCGATGGTTTATGCCCTCCACCAGGCGCTCGCGGTCGTGCTCGAAGAAGGCCTCGAAGCCCGCTGGGCACGCCACGAACGCAACGGTCGCGCGCTCCAGGCTGGGCTCGAAGCCATGGGCCTCGTGCTCCACGCTGACGAAGGCTATCGCCTGTCCGTGCTCACCACCGTGCGTATTCCCGAGGGCGCCGATGACGCGGCCGTCCGCAAGACGCTCCTCACGCGGAACAGCATCGAAATCGGTGGTGGACTCGGCGACCTGAAGGGCAAAGTCTGGCGGGTCGGCCTCATGGGCGAATCATCGACCCCCGGGAACGTGCTTCTCTTCCTCACATCGCTCGGGAAGATCCTCCGTGAGCAGAACGTGAAGGCAGACGTCCGCGCCGCGCTCGATGTGGCCGTCGCTCGCCTGGGCGGCGAATAGCCGTTGGCCATTGGCTGATCGCTACTCGGCCGTGACCGGACGGCCAATACCCATATAGCGGACGCCCTGCGCTTCGACTGCTGAGCGGTCGAGGGCGTTGCGCGCGTCCACCATGAGCGGTGCGATCTCGCGATAGTTGAGTCCGTAATACTGCCGGTGATTCGCGTGCAGCACGACGACGTCGTAGCCCGTCAGCGGCTCCGACGCGGCCTGGAACCCGAGCGACCGCACGCCAGCCTCCGTCAGCAGCGGGTCGTGACCCCGAACGAGCGCGCCCCGCGCTGTGAACTCCCGGAGCAGGTCGACAGCGTTCGTATGCGGCGTCACGGCCACGTCCGGCCGGAAGGTGAGCCCGAGGATGAGGACCCGCTTCCCTTCCAGCCCGCCGAGGAGCGCCTCGACGCGCTTCGCCGCATAGCCGGGCATCCCGTCGTTCACCTCGCGGCCCAGTGATGCCAGCGCGCTCGGGCCCTCGCCCTGCATCAGGAAACGCGGATACACCGGGATGCAATGCCCGCCAACGCCGGTTCCCGGGGTATGGATGTGGCAGTACGGCTGGCTGTTCGCCGCTGCAATCACTTCGTTGATGTCGATCCCGTGGAGGTCGGCGACCTGCGCCAGTTCGTTTGAGAGGGCGATGTTCAGGTCGCGGTACACGCCCTCTGAGAGCTTGCTCAACTCCGCCGTCTCGGCCCTGGCGAGTTCAATCACGGTCGCCCCGAGCGCTTCGCGGTAGAACTCGGCCGCCTTCCGGCCGCCCTCCGGATCGACGCCTCCGACAACCTTCGGGTACTTGGTGATGTCCTCGATAACGCGGCCCATCAGCAGTCGCTCCGGGCTGAACGCCACAGAGAAATCCTTGCCGAGCTTCAGGCCACCGGCCTCGAGTTTCGGAGCGAGCTTCCCGCGGGTGGTCCCCACGGGCAGGGTCGTGTCGAAGATGCAGAGCGAGCCCGGCTTCAGCCCGCGAGCCACACTATCCGCCGCCGCATATAGGTTGCGGAGATCCGCCTCGCCCGCGTCGTTCACATCCACCGCGACGGCGAACAGGACCGCCTGGCACTGACCCACAGCACCAACCGTGTCGGTCGTCGCGGTCAATGTCCCGGACGCGATGACCTGCTTCAGGAGCGCCGCGAGCCCGGCTTCGTCGGGGATGGGGTTGTCGCCGCGGTTCACCATCGCGACCCGCGCCGCATCAACGTCACACCCAAACACCCGGTGCCCGCGCGAGGCCAGGGTCGCTGCAACGGGCAGCCCGATGCGCCCAATCCCGATGACGGCTATGTTCACGGCCGCACCTTCACTTCGGAAACCTCGACCGGCTCACGGCGGTCCGCGGACTCGACGAGTGCCTCGACCACCGCCAGCGCCACCATTCCGTCATGCGCGCTCACTGGAGCCGGCCCATGCGACAGCACCGCGTCACGGAAGGCTTCCAATTCGACCCTCAGCGGCTCGCGGTTCGCGATCGGATACCGGGTCATCGGACCTTCGGTCACGCTACCCGGCGCGCCCTCGCGCTCGGCGGCGGCGAAGTTCTCGTAGAAGACCAGCGACTGGGCCGCGTAGTCCGCGATGAACATGCCACGCTCGCAGAGGACGGTGAGAGAGCGTTCCTTGGTGGGGGTCAGCCAGTTGATGTCCAGCAATCCCATCGCCCCGCCCCGGAAACGCAGCATCCCGGCGAACAGGTCTTCATTGTCGGTATTGATTTGCCGCCGCGACTCCGCGTAGACGCCCTCGATCTCATCGCCAAGCAGGTGGCGCATGATGTCGATATCGTGCGGGGCGAGGTCGTGGATCACGCCAACGTCACGGATCCGGTGCGGGAACGGGCCGACCCGGCGCGCACGCACCTGGATCACCCGGCCACCCTGGCCCGCCGACAGGCGGCTCTTCAGTTCTTGGATCGCGGGGTTGAAGCGCTCGATGTGGCCAACGGTCAGCACCAGGTTGCGCTGCTCCGCTGCCGTAGCAATCCGCCGGGCCGCATCGAGCGTCGCCGCGATCGGCTTTTCGACCAGCAGGTTGGCGCCCGCTCCGATCACCTGCAGGGCCACGGACTCGTGGAGACCGGTCGGCACCACGACTGAGACCAGGTCCGGGTGCGTCGCAGCGAGAAGGCTGGCGGTGTCAGCAAACCCCGCGATCGACCGGCCCGCGGTCGCGCGGGAGACCCGTTCGTGATCGGGGTCAGCAACGCCGACAAGGTCGACGCCGGGAAGGTCGCCAAGGACGCGGGCGTGGTTTGCGCCCATCGAACCGAGGCCGATTACAGCGGCACGGAGGGAAGCACTCATTGTTTCCGAGCGTAGCCCTAAGACAGCGGACGGGCTAGCTCGGACGGCGCCTCCAACGCCACGCGAGAAAGAGCGCTAGCCCCATCAGCCCCGCTGCAGGAGCAACCAAGAGAAGGGATGGGAGGGAGTGCGTACGACCAGCCGGAGGACTATTGCCTCCAGCAGGTGCGCCCGGTGCCGATAGCGAAGCACAGGCTGACCAGCCGGCCGAGGGGCTCGCAGGCCTATAGATCGCCAGGGACGTTCCGTCGGCGTCATAGATGGAATTTGGCGCGTCACCCACGATCGAAATCAGGCGCGTGTTGAAGAACGAAAGACCAAGGTAGCTGGCAGACTGTGGCCCCAGATCGAGCGGGAAGCTCTGGATCACGTCGTTCGGTGCAGTGTATGTGCGTGTCGCGGAGGGAGAGCAGTCGCCTTTGTTGAACAGAACGACCTGGTAGGTCCCCGGCTGAAAGTAGAAGAGGCTGAGGCGGACGCGCACAACACCTTCGGTGTCCTGTGAAAGGGTGACATAGTGGGTGCGCCCGTCGTCACCGATCAGCGGGACGACGACCTCCTTCACTATGGCCCAGTTGAACGCCGGTTCGGTTGGCGTGGGCACCACCGTCGCCGTGGACGTGGCCACCGAGGTGGGTTGCGGTTGGGATGTTGGGCTGGGCGTGGGTGACTGGGCGGCCGAAAGTGTCAGGCCGAGAGCAGCCACTCCCGCCGCAAACGACACCAGGATCGGCCAAGTGTGTGTCTTCATTCCGCTCTCCGGCCATCTCCACTTTGACGAGGCTGCCGGGGAGGCATGACCCAGCTTACTCCTACGCTCTTGCGAGCCGGTTCACACTCTCGGCGATGTACTCCACATCCGAGGGCGCGAGCGACGGGTGCACCGGCAGCGAGAGGACGTGCTGAGCGGCCGCCTCGGCCACCGGGAAGCTGCCTTCGCCGAAACCCAGCTCCTTCATGATCGGCTGCTGGTGAATCGGAATCGGGTAGTGGATTGCGCTGCCCACACCGGCCGCATGCAGGCGGTCGCGCAGGCCATCGCGGTCCGCGGCAACCCGGACCGTGTACTGGTGGAAGACATGGCGGTCACCTTCGCGCACGCGCGGCGTCTCAACCGCGGTAATCCGCTCCGAGAGCACTTCGGCGTTCTTGATGCGAGCCTGGTTCCAGCCTTCGATGCGGTCCATCTGGACCAGCCCGATGGCTGCGTTCAGGTCCTGCATCCGCCAGTTCAGACCGAAGAACTGGTGGAGGTAGCGCTCGGCCTGGCCGTGATTGCGGATGATGGAGCAGCGGCGGGCGACCTCGGCGTCGTTCGTCGTGATCATGCCGCCTTCGCCGGTCGTCATGTTCTTCGTCGGATAGAAGCTGAAGCAGCCGGTCCCAAACGTGCCGACTCGCTGGCCCGCGTGCTCGGCGCCGTGC
>DATCGT010000366.1:0-4203 GCA_036508775.1 Tepidiformaceae bacterium
GACGCGTGGATCCGAGCGTGACGAACTCGTGGCGCGCCTGCGGGCGGCGGGAGTAATCGTCGCGCCCGTGCTCACGGCCCATGAAGTTGCGGCGGACGCGCGATTCCGGGAGCGGGGAGTGGTCGTGGAGGTTGCGCACGACGAAACCGGGAAGTGGCCGCAGGTCGCGAACCCGCTGCGCTTCTCCCGCACCACGGCAACCGAAGTACGGCCAGCACCGCTGCTCGGGCAGCACACAGCCGAGGTGCTTTCGGAGTTGCTCGGCATCGGGCAAGAGGACTACGACCGTCTGGTGGCAGCGGGCATTTCGGGGATGGGGCCACCAGAGTAGGAGTTAAGATGGCGGACTACAAGTTCATTCGTTACGAACAGACGGGGCGAGTCGCACGGCTCATCCTGAACCGGCCGCAATACCGGAATGCACAGAGCCGGCAGCTCATCGAGGAACTGGACCACGCCTTCGCGCGCGCGGCGGACGACGACAGCGTTGGGGTTGTCCTGCTCATGGGGGCCGGCGATCACTTCTCCGGCGGGCACGACCTGGGAACGCCCGAGTCGCTTGCCGACCTGAAAGAGCGCCCGACGGGCGAAGGGCTCCGTGGTAAGTACAAGAGGTCGTGGGCGATGAACATCGAACCCACGTTGCGCTGGCGGAACCTGCCGAAGCCGACGGTCGCGGCGGTCCAGGGCTACTGCATCTTCGCGGGATGGATGATCGCCTCGGCGTGCGACGTCATCTTCGCGGCCGAGGACGCGATGTTCCTGCCGACGAACTTCCAGTACTTTTCCGTGCCCTGGGACATGCACCCGCGGCGGGCGAAGCAGATCCTGTTCGAGAGCCGCTTCGTCGATGCTGAGGAGGCGGAGGAACTGGGCTTCGTGAACTTCGTCGTCCCGAAGGCGAAGCTCGAGGACGAGGCGATGGCCTATGCCACGCGGGTCGCGGAGAACGACCCGTTTCAGCTGCGCATGATTAAGCTGGCGATCAACCAGCAACAGGATGCGGCCGGGTTTACGTCCCACATCTACGGGTCATTCGGGCTGCACATGCTCTCATCGACGGGCGAAGCAGACCCCGGCTATGCGCTCAACAAGCCCGAGGGGCGCAGGCGGCCAATGGTGCAACGGGCGTTCGAGAACTACGAACGCCGGCAGCAGGCGCGCCGCGAAGAGCCGTAGGACCTGACGCAGGTTAGCCCTGGACGCCGGCGGCTTCGGTTTCTGATGAAGCGCGGAAGCGGCGGAGTAGAGGCTGGATCGACCGCGCTTCGACGGCGTCGCGGAGGACGATGCCGGTGAAGAGGCCGGCCATAACGAAAAGCCCGAGGACACTCCCGCCGACGGTCATTGCGAGCGCGGGGACGGGGCAACTGCCAGCAACCGCCCAGCCCGCTCCGAAGACGGCGGCGCCGGTGATGTTCTTGCGGCTCACAGGCTGGCGGCGGAGGTTCAGTTCGCCGTCCAGGGTCCTCCAGTGCTTCCTGTTCATGTAGGCGAGGGTCGGCGCGGCCACGCCGATGGCGGATGCCATCATGAGGAACACGTCGGGCTCGCGCAGGAGGAGCATGTCGTGGATGACGTTGTAGTCATTGAGGCGGGCGGCGGCCACGAGGAAGCCGAAGGCAGCGCCGGCGAGGAAACTGATGCGGTTCACAGCGATCCCCCCGTGACTATGTGGAGGAAGAAGGTGAACGAAACCGCGACGGCCATGAATGTCATCGTCGCGGCGATACTCGCCGGGGAGAGGGCGGACATCCCGCGAATGCCATGGCCGGAGGTGCAGCCGCCCGACCAGCGGGCGCCGAAGCCCATCGCAAGCCCTGCCCCGAAGAGGATAGGAATTAACAGGCCGACCGGGACCAGGGTTCCGAGCAGGCCATAGCTCATGGTCAGGGATGGGCCGCCGCGGAGCACGCTGACGAGCAGCGCGCCGGCGGCCATGCCGACGAACAACCAGACGCGCCAGAACTCCTTCACCTTGCGGCGGGCGGCGAACTGGAAGGTCTCGGCGTAGGCGGTGGTGGCGCCCATCGGCTTGTTGGCGATGGCGAAGAAGGCCACCACCGTGAGGCCCATCAAGGGGCCAACGATGTACCAGGGCACCCGGTCCGGAAGAATATGCATGGCTGGCCTTCCCGCGCTCCGGGGTTAATCGTATCGATTGTTGACTGTATCGGTCAAGTTAATTGACTACGGTCGGCTTCCTTATCCTTCGCGCCAGGCCTGCGAGGCAACGCGGAGGAAGTTGGCGTTGCAGATGCGCTCCATGGTCGTATCGGGAAAGCCCTTTTGGGCCAGTGCTCGCAGGACGACCGGGAGGCCGGCGGCGTCCTTCACGACGGCGGGCACGGTGGTTCCATCAAAGTCTGTGCCGAAGGAGACGTGCTCATCGCCCACGAGGTTCACGATGTGTGCGAAATGCTCGACGATGAGGTCGAGCGGAGTGTCGTCATCGCCCTGCATGTCCGGCCGCAGGAAAATGTTGGCGAAGTTGATCCCGATCGTGCCGCCCTTCTTCGCGACGGCGCGGACCTGGTCATCATCGAGGTTGCGGGCGTGGGGCGAGATGGCCTTCACGCTCGAATGGCTCGCCACGAGGGGAACCTTCGACTCGGAAAGCATGTCCCAGAAGCCGGCGGGATTGATGTGCGACACATCGAGCAGGATGCCCAGGCGGTTGCATTCGCTGACCAGGTCGCGGCCGGCCTCGGTGAGCCCGCTCTCCGGCAGGCTGCCATCGAAGGCGACGCCGTGGGCGAAGATGGTCGAGCGGCTCCATGTGGGGGCGAGGCAGCGGAGGCCAGCCTCGTAGAAGACGCGGAGTTCCTTCAGGCTGCGAGAGATGGGGTCGGCGCCTTCGAACATGATCACCGAGGCGAAGGCGTCGTTCGCCCAGGCGTGGCGGATTTCCGTGACCGTGTGGCAGATTTGGAAGCGGCCTTCGGAGCGGTCGGCGATGCCGAAGAGGTCGTTGAGTTCGTCCATTGTGTAGGCGAGGGCGCCCATTTCCGCCCGCTCGTTGGTCAGGTAGATCGAGGTGAAACAGCCGCCCAGTCCGCCCCGCATCGCCCGGGGCAGGTCGACGTGCCCCTTCTCCGACTCTTCAAGGAAGTCGCGCGGCGCCGACCGGGTAATGCCCGTCTGAGGGCGCTTCACCTGGGTGATGAAGTCCTCGTGGCCGTCGAAGACGGGCGGGAACTCGCGGCTAAGGGGAGGGATCATTTCGCCGCGGGCAGGGCGTCGAAGCCGCGGATGGGTTCCGCGTTGTCGGGCCACGCCGGGCGCGCCTGGTAGAAGCGCTCCTCGCCGTAGAAACGGTCGCGCATTTGCTCGGGGATGCGCGCGAACATGCTGTTTTCGCCGAACTGGCTGCGGTGCATGCTCGATGCTTTGCGCTTCATTTCGATGTAGGGGCGGGCGTCGTGGACAAGGCTGGCCGGCTTTTCCGGTTCGGCGATGGCCTTCAGGAAGCGCTCTTTGCGCTCCGGGTCGAGCGCTTCGGTGAGGAGTCCCTTCTCTTCCATCTCGAGCCAGATAGAGGCGAACGTCTTCATGCTGCGTGCGCCCCAGTACAGGCGCTCGGGCTGCCAGGGATCGCCCGCCCCGGGGAATGCTTTCGGGTCGCCGGCGGCATCGAAGGCGGCGAGGGTGTGCTTGTGGACCGCGATGTGGTCGGGGTGGCCGTAGCCGCCGGTGGGGTCCCAGGTGAAGACGATCTGCGGGCGTGTATCGCGCATGATCTTCACGATCTCCGCAACGACCACCTCAGCCGGCTGCTGATGGAGGCAGCGGGGATCGTCGTTCTCTGGGGTGCCATCCATACCGCTGTCGCGGAAGGGGAGGAAACGGACGTCGGCGAGGCCGATCTGGGCCATGGCCGCCCGGAGTTCGAGTTCGCGGACGTAGCCGAGGGTGTCGGCGGTGCCGAGGGATGGATCGCTGATTTCGCCGACCTCGCCACGGGTCGCGCAAACCAGGGTGACCTGGTCGCCAGCGGCGATGAAATGGGCCAGCGCGCCAGTGACCTGGCCTTCGTCGTCGGGGTGACCGTAGATAGCGAGGATTCTTCGGTTGCTCATGGCCTCCGATCCTACCGTGTTTCGGGCATGCCATGTCAGGCACCGGGATCGGAGGGTCAGTCGGGTGGGCGCTGCTGGCGGAGGAACTCTTCGATATCGGTGACCAGGTCTTCGACGGGGGCCT
>DATCGT010000367.1:0-6234 GCA_036508775.1 Tepidiformaceae bacterium
CCGGATGGGCGCATCCTGCGAAAGGACGTCGAGGGGGCGATCAAGGCTGGACCCCCCAGCCCGCCGGTGGCGGCACCTACTCCGGCGCCAGTTCGTGCGACGGCCACAGCAGAGCCGGCAGCAGGTATCCAATCAATGAGCAGGATGCGGCAGACGATCGCGCGCCGGATGACGCTTTCGAAGCAGACCCAGCCGCACTACTACCTGACGCTCGACGTCGATATGACCGCGGCTCTCGCCTTCCGTGACCAGATGAACGTGACGGCCAGCGAGCAGCAGCACGTGAGCATCAACGACCTGATCGTGAAGGCGTGCGCGCTGGCGTTGGAGCGGCATCCGAAGTTCAACGCGGAGTTCACCGAAGCCGGGCTGAAGATGCACGACCAGATCAACATCGATATCGGCATTGCCCTCGACGAAGGACTGATCGCCCCGGCGCTACTCGATTGCGGCGACAAGACGCTGGGACACATCGCCGCCGAGGCGAAGGACCTCGTGGCGCGGGCAAAGTCGGGGCATCTGCGCGCCGACGAATACGGCGCGGGCACCTTCACGATCACGAACCTCGGGGCGTATGGCGTGGAATCGCTCATCGGGATCATCAACCCGCCGCAGGCGGCGATCCTGGGGGTAGGCTCAGTGATGCCAAAGCCGGTCGTTCACGAAGGGCAGGTGGTCGTCCGGCAGGTGATGAAGATCGCGTTGAGCGCGGACCACCGGGTGACGGACGGCGCCGAGGGGGCGCGCTTCATCAAGGAGATCCAGGGGCTGCTGGAGAACCCGGCCAGCCTCGCGCTCTAAGTCAGTCCGGGGGGTCGCGGCAGGAGATCTTCTTCCTGAGCGGAATCCGAGTCAGCCCCAACTCATGAGACCATTACTGACAACATATGCATACATATGGCAAGCAATACCTTATAATGGTTCGCGAAGCCCATCAAGTGAGGTGATCTGAGATGGCTATTACCCTTGGTGAAGATTTCCTCACGGTCGCTGAGGCCGCGAATCTCGTCCACGTAAGCCAGTCGACGATCTGGCGCTGGATCAACAGTAAAGAGCTCCCTGCCTACCGCCTTGGGCCCAGGAGGATCCGGGTCAAAGTGTCGGACCTTGCACCGCTGTTACGTCCCGCACGCCCGGAGAAGGAAGAGCTGGTAGCTGACCGAAGGGATACTTTGACAGCCAATGAACGGGAGCAACTCAGCGCGGCGATCATGGAGGCGAACCGTTTTCGAGCGACGCTGCTGGCCCGTCGTGACGGCAAGCCTTTCGAGCCCGCATGGCAGGCTATTGACCGCACGCGCGATGAGCGAAGTCTCGACCGCGCATGATCTGTGTCGATGCGAGTGTGGCGGCCAAGTGGATCTTTGAAGAGGAGTACTCACGGCAGGCCGTCGCGCTTGTCGAAGACTGTCGTCAGTCGGGACAACGCATCGTTGCACCACCCCTCCTGCCAGTGGAAGTTTCGAACGTGATCCGCCGACGCATGTTGCGCGACGGACTTGCCCTGACCGACGCCGAAGGCGCCCTCGATCGGTTCATGGCTTTCCCGATCGCAGTCGGTCCTCGCACGCAGCACGAGCAAGATGCCCTTTACCTGAGGGCGCTGCGGCTCGCTGCGGAATGTGACCTTCCCGCTGTCTACGACGCGCAGTACATGGCGCTGGCCGAAACGCTCGGATGTGCGCTCTGGACAGACGATCGGCGCCTCCTGCGACTGGTGGGAGACAAGCTTAACTACGTGAAGTGGATTGCCGACTACCCCGTCGTCTGATGCGGGTGGCGCTGAGCGCGGACCACCGTGTGAGCGACGGCGCCGAAGGGGCGCGCTTCATCAAGGAGATCCAGGGACTGCTGGAGAACCCGGCCAGCCTCGCGCTGTAGGTGCGACGTCAGGCGTTAGCGCAGTGGTCCCGTTTGACTGCTGAGGCTTCCTCGGTTGCGCAAAGAGGCCCCGGCGTAATTCGAGGTCGCCGCGTCAGCATACTTGCTGCCATGGGCAGCCCCAATCCTTCCCGTCCAACTTCACTCCGAAACGATAAGGAGCGGGCGGTGAAGCGAATGCATGAGTCGATCCGTGGTGCTGCCGAGCGCGAAGCGTGCTGCCAGGCCCTGGCCCGATGCCGCGACAACTACGAGGCCAGCATCCAACTTGGTCGCTGTGGCAGCTATCACGAGGGCTGGTGAGCCCTGCGCGACGAGCGCCTTCTCGCCGGGAGCCGCCGTACCCGTGAGGTACTCACCCGCGTCGGCCTCAAGCGCTTCGATCATATCGTCCGCGGGGTAGTATCCGCCTTCCGCTCCATACATCGCCATTGTTTGCAAGGGGACCATCCAGGCTCGGATGAGCGCAACAGGCGCTCCCATCTGCGTGGCGAGACTGCGACCCACGCCGAGAGCTTTTTCGGCCGACTCGGAGCCATCAAGCCCAACCAGTACGGTCCGATGGGTGTCGGGAAACACCGGAGCTCCGACGCCCGGGACAAGAAGCACGGGGACCGTTGCCCCACGAACGACTTTGTCGGCGACTGAGCCGATAAACATCGCGTGAAAACCGCCGTGGCCATGGCTCGCGATGACGATGAATCTCGCGGCAGAGGCAGTCTCCAAAATCATCGCGGCTGGCGAGCCCTGCGAGACGATCGCGCTGTGTTTTGCGATACCCCACTCGTTCGCGAGCCGGGCAGCGTACGTAGCGAACGTTGCCTGGGATTGGGCGAGGTCCACTTGCCCGCTCACGCCTTCGTGATCGACAGCGTGAACAAACTCCACTGTCGCTCCGTAAAGACCAGCGAGTACCGCTGCGTACGGGAGCGCGTTTTCGGCATTCCTGGACCCATCGAGAGGAACGACTATCGAACCGGTCGAATCGCTTGCGGACATTCAGTCAAAGCTCCCTTACTCTGGACTCTCGCGTCGGATGATACTTCACACTGCCGGTAGGCCCGCAGAATCGATCTGCCGGTCGGCGTTCCGGGCCAGATCTCGTGGCCGGGCGCATCACAATGAGTGGCGCTGGGGTAATCATCTGGGCCTCGTCTGCCCGAAACTAGCAGACACGCGCGGGCGACCTCAGTACGGCAGGTGCCGCCCCATCACGTAGAAGGGCGAGCCGCCCGGCGTGAACGACATGATCGTGACGACCTGGAAGCCGAGGCGCGAGTAGAGGTTGTGGGCGCGGCTGTCGGCGCGGGTGCTGAGGACGCAGGTCTGCTCCTGGCAAGGGGTCAGCAGTTCGCGGATGAGGGCGGAGCCGACGCCCTCGCCCTGGCATTCGGGGGCGACCGCGATTTCGACCAGCTCGTAGGAGTCGGTGAGCCAGTCCTTCGCGGCGGCCCGCGGGATCTCCCGGGCGACGGTGTCATGCCACCACTGGCCGCGAATGCCGCGGTAACCGTAGGTCATCCCGGCGACTTCGCCGTCATCGTCCACGGCCACCAGGGCGCGGAACCCGGGGCGGTGCGAGTGGTCGCTACGGATGCGCTCGGCCACGTCTTCGCCGCGGTCGGGGTCGCTGTAAGGCGGGAGGGCAAAGGCGTCGCCATATACGGCAATGGCCCCCTCGAACAGGGGGCCATTTGTCGGCAGGGGCAGGATGGTCACTGTCATCCGCGGTACTGGACTTTGCCCCCGACTTTGTCCTTGTTGAGGCGCTTGTTCAGGTGCAGTCCTTCGAGCAGGAACTCGACGGCGGCAGCGGTCTCGCCGGGCGACTTCTGGCCGCCGACCTTCTCGATAGCCGTGGAAAGTCCTTCGATCTGGCCGACGAGCTTGGCGTACTCGGAACTCGGGACCATGTCGCCAACTTCGGCGGCGGTGCCGGCCTTGAAGCGATTCACCACCAATTCGAGTTCACCGAGGTTGTAGCGCCGGTTGAAGACGGCGACGACAGCACCCTGGATGAGCTTGTCGATGATCTGGTCTTCCTTGCCGTCTTCGACCGTCTCGAACTCGACCTTCCCACTGAGGGTCGGGACGACGTAGGGGAGGTCGCTGACGCGGGGGACGACGACGTCTTCGCCGTTGACGATGGCGCGGCGGAGGGCGTTGGCAAGCATGCTTTCGTAGTTGGCGATACTGGCGCGAACGCTGACGCCGGAGCGCTGGTTCACATCGGGGCTGCGGCGGGCGAGGCGCGTGATCTCGGCGATGATCTGCGTCATGTAGTCGGGCACCGTGACCTTGAAGTCGCCTGGCAAGGGATGGTGCTCAGCCTCCATGATGTCGATCTCGTGCTCGATCTTGACCGGGTAGTGGGTGCGCACCTGGGCGCCGTAGCGGTCCTTCAGCGGCGTGATGATGCGGCCGCGGTTGGTGTAGTCCTCGGGGTTCGCGCTGGCGACGACGAAGACATCGAGCGGAAGGCGGATGCGGTAGCCGCGAATCTGGACGTCGCGCTCTTCCATGATGTTGAGCAGACCGACCTGGATGCGCTCCGCGAGGTCCGGCAATTCGTTGATGCAGAAGATGCCGCGGTTGGTACGCGGGATGAGGCCGTAATGGATGGTCAACTCGTCGGAGAGGTACTTGCCCTCAGCGACCTTGATCGGGTCGACTTCGCCAATGAGGTCGGCGATGGTGATGTCCGGGGTGGCAAGCTTCTCGCCGTAGCGCTCATCGCGCCCGAGCCACGCAAGCGGCGCCGCATCGCCCTTTTCGGCGAGGATATCGCGGCCCTGCCGGGTGATGGGATTGAAGGGGTCCTCGGGGATTTCGCAACCGGCGAGGATTGGCGTTTCGTCATCCAGGAGGGAGGTCAGCGATCGGATGATTCGCGACTTCGCCTGGCCGCGTTCGCCCAGGAAGATGATGTCCTGGCCTGCGAGGATGGCGTTGACTATGTGGGGGATGACCGTTTCGCCGTAGCCGAAGACGCCGGGGAACAGGTCGTCGCCCGCCCGGATCTTCTTAATCAGGTTATTCCGCATCTCCTCGCGGACCGGGAGGACTTTGTAACCGGATGCCTTGAGTTCACCCAGGGTCCGGGGCCGTTCGAGAGTTGCCACGCAGTCGCACTCCTCTTGCACCGTCGATTTGAGCGGTGGGGGCCGGCTAACACATGCGGGCGCGGCCCGGAAATGGTGTTGCCGTCGGCCGGGATACCAGGTGTTAGAGATTCCCGGACGGCCGTTTAGCGATCATAGGGTGCGGGGTAGGCGTGTCAACCAACCCCCCGGCCGAATCTGAGCCGCCGGTATACGGCCAGGCGGCGCTCCCGTAAGGGAACTCACCGATACGGCCGAGGCCGGGCCGGACGATCTTCATGACGGAAACCCCGAGGAGTGATCGCGCGCCATGCCCGATCCGGCTGAAGACTTCATCGACGAACCCGGCGAAGAAACGGGCGGGAACATCCTGCAGATGCCAGGTGTGGCGGCAACGCGGCGCACCGAGGGTGGCCTCAGCCTCCACTTTACTTTCGATATCCCGAAACTGCCCAGCATCAAGGCGATGCCGACATGGACCCACCAGCAGCTAGTCAACGGTGGGTTGATGGCCGCGGTCCTGGTCCTCGCGGCGGCGGTAGGGTACCAGTTCTTCGCGGGGAGCGGGAAGACCAGCGCCGCGACGGCGCCGCAACAGGTGGCGGTCAGTCCGATTCGCCCGAACGTCGTGACGGACTTCAACCCCTCGGTCGACACGCCCGTCATCGCGCCAGCCGCGTACGTCGACAGGCTCGCGTCCGTGATCGGCAGCGTCGACGTCGGCGACCAGGTGTTCATTGCGCCCTTCGCCAGCATTCGCGGCGACGAAGGCCAGCCGATCGTTATCGGCGACGGGTCGAACGTGCAGGACATGGCCGTGATCCACGCCTTTGAGACGTTCGACAAGGGCAAGGTGATCGACAAGAACCTCGTCACAGTCGCCGGGAACCAGTACGCGGTCTTCATCGGGACAAACGTTTCGATCGAGACGCAGGCACAGGTCCACGGGCCAGCGGCGATCGGCGACAACACCTGGGTAGGGATGCAGGCGCTCGTCTTCCGCTCGACCGTCGGGAAGAACGTCGTCATCGAACCGGGGGCGCGCGTAGTGGGTGTGGTTATCGCGGACGGGCGTTATGTCCCGGCCGGGGCGGTCATCACGACGCAACCCCAGGCGGACTCGCTGCCCAAGATCACTACTGATTACCAGTACGCGTCGATAAACGCGGGCGTCCTCCACGTGAACCAGATGCTCGCGGACAGCTATCTCCAGGAAGCCACGGGGAAGGGCACACCAGTGCCGTCGGCGCCG
>DATCGT010000368.1:0-5695 GCA_036508775.1 Tepidiformaceae bacterium
TGGCGGGTGCGATGAGCAGCGGCGCCTTCGTTGCGAGCGCGGTCAGCGTCACCATGTCCGGCGTCTGCCCCGCAGCAAGATTGGCAATGCAGTCGGCGGTCGCCGGGGCGATCACCAGTGCGTCGGCCCGGCGCGCCACCTCGACGTGCGCCTCCGCCTCAGTCGCGGCGAACATGTCGACGACGACGTCCCTGCCCGTGAGCGACTGGAACGTGAGGGGCGTGACGAACCTGCAGGCAGCGGTCGTCATCACCACCTCAACGGTGGCACCCGCCTGCCGGAGCTTGCTGCAGAGGTCGGCCGCCTTGTAGGCCGCGATGCTCCCCGTGACCCCCACGACGATACGGCGGCCCTCCAGCGGAAGGTCGGTCCAGCGTTGGGGTGCAGCGTTCTCAGCCATATCGTTATCCCGGCCAGTTCATGTCGTAGATGAGTCGTAGCCCGGTGAGCGTGAGTTCGGGGTCGACGACGTCGATGCACTTCGTTTCCGAAGCGACTTCGTGTGCGAGGCCGCCGGTGGCGACGACCTTCGCGTCCTCGCCCAGTTCTTCTTTGAAGCGAGCTACCAGCCCTTCGACCAGCCCCACGTACCCGTAGAGGATGCCCGACTGCATTGCGTGGATGGTGTTCTTGCCGATGGCCGACGGCGGGAACTCGAGTTGGACACGGTAGAGCATCGCGGCCCGGCTGAAGAGTGCCTCGCTGGCGATCCCGATGCCCGGGGCGATTGCGCCACCCAGGTAGTCGCCGTTCGCGTTGACCGCATCGAAGACCGTGGCCGTACCAAAGTCGACGACGATCACCGGCACCCCGTACTTCTTGGTCGCCGCGACCGCATCGATGATGCGGTCGGCGCCCAGCTGGCGCGGGTTGTCATAGAGGATGCGGATGCCCGTCCGCAGGCCGTGTCCGACCACGAGCGGTTCGCACTTCAGGAACTTCCTGCAGACCGCTTCGAACGTCGGGATCAGCGGCGGCACGTCGCAGCCGATGATGCACGCCTTCACGTCGTGCGGCGCGAGGCCTTCGGTTGAAAGCAGAGTCGTCAGGAGAACGCCGTACTCGTCCGGGAGCTTCTCCTGCTCCACGCCAATCCGCCAGGTGGCGGTGAGCTGTTCACCGTTGAACAGGCCGATGTGAATCGACGTGTTGCCGATATCGAGAGCAAGCAACATTGCTGGACCACCTCGGCTTTGGGGCCATCTCGGGTCCCCGTGCCGGTTGCGTAGAGTAGCACGGGCCTTTCCACTTGGCGATCAGGACCGAGGCGCCTGCCCCATGAGCCGCCGCGCGACAGCCTCCGCACCCGCCTGGTCGCCCGGCGCTAGGTCCCCATCGAGGACCAGGTTGCTCAGCTGCTGCTTGATGACCCGGATCCACGGCCCGGGCTCGCGGTCGAACATCACCATCAGATCCGCGCCCGTCAGCGGACTCTCGGCGCGGAGGGCTGCCGCGTCCTCTTCCTCGGCACGCTGGCAGGCGGTTTCGAGAGCGTCGTGGTAGGAGTTGTCGTCGTAGGTGTGGCTCGCGTTGTCGGCGCGCTTGAGCGCGACGAGGTCGCGCCAGTGCCCTTCGCACCGCGACATGAAGCGCCGGACCTGCCGCCTGTCGGCCGGGTCGGGCCGGTCCATGTGCCGTCGCACCAGCAGCTGGACTACGAGCGCGTCGCGTCGTCCGAGTCGAAGGCGGGCCATGAGCGCCTCGGTGAGTTCGGCGCCTACCGTCTCGTGGCGGTAGAAACCCCACTCGCCGTTCGCCTTCACGTGCCGCACCGCGGGCTTACCGAGGTCGTGGACGAGCGCTGTCCAGCGGCGGACGCGACGCTGCCCCTCACCCGGCGCGATCGCTTCGACCGTCGCCACGGTGTGGCCCCAGACATCGAAACGATGGAACCGGTTCTGGTCGCAGCCCGGCATACCGGCGAACTCGGGCAGGACGACAGCGAGGGCGCCGGTCGACTGCAGCAGCTCCAGCCCCCGGCGGGGACACGCGCCGAGGAGCAGCTTGTCGAGCTCCGACGTAACCCGTTCCTGCGATAGGGTCGCCAGCAGGCCCGCCGTCTCGGCCATCCCGGCCTCGGTCGCAGGCTCAACGGCGAACTCGAGCTGGCTGGCGAACCGGATCCCCCGGAGGATGCGGAGCGGGTCCTCGCGGAAGCGCGCGGCCGGGTCCCCGACCGCCCGGATGACCCGCGCCTCAAGGTCCGCCTTGCCTCCGAAAAGGTCGAGGATCTCCCCGCCCACCGCATTCTCCGCGAGCGCATTCACCGTGAAGTCTCGGCGCGCGAGGTCCTCCTGGATGCTGCTGCCGAAGGTAACGTCCGGCCAGCGGGTCCCCCCGGAGTAGGACTCGCCCCGGAAGGTGGTGACCTCGCTCCAGCGTCCGCCGACGTTGACGCCGATCGTCCCGAAGCGCTTCCCGACTGCGTTCACGCCGCCGCCCAGGGCACGCGCGATCTCTTCTATCTCATCGGGGAGGGCGTTGGTGGCGAAGTCTTCGTCCCCGCCCGGGCGGTCGAGCAGCCGGTCACGCAGCCAGCCCCCCACGAGCCAGAGTTCGCGGCCACGGACGCGGAAGGCCTCGACGAAGTCAGAGCGAGTCGACATGTTCCGAGTCTAAAGCACCGTCCCCTCGATGGCGGAGGCCGGCCTATGCGCCTGCCGTGCCGGGCGGCTTGTTACGGTTGCGCGACAGCGATCGCAGCACCCAGAAGATGAGCACACCACCGCCAACCAGAATGATCATCAGGTATCCCTGCGAGCTACCCATCCAGCGGACGACGCGGCCCGCTTCCGGGATCGAGAAGAGGAACTTTCCCCGGACGTCCTGGGCTGGAACAGTACCCGCGTCAAGCGCCTGATTCGCATCGCCTCGCGTCGTGAACGAGGCTCCGTTGTCGTTCACTCCGACGAGGCGGTGCGTGACCGCTCGGTCGGACTGGCTCGGGTCCGTGAACATGATGATGTCGCCGACCTTCAGCTTCTGCGGATCGACCTTTTTCATGACGGCTATCGCACCGAGGTGAATCGTCGGCTCCATGCTGTTGCCGGAGACCACTACGAATTGCCATCCGAGGGTTCGGGGCGCCAGCACGACGAAGAGGAGCGTCGCGGCGACCGTGACGAAGAAGAAGATGCCAATCAGCGAGCCGATGATTCCGAGACGGTGCCGCAGCGACGAGCGAGGAAACCACTCGATCCCCGATTCGGCTTCGGCAAGCGGGATATCAAGGGGCACAACGGCAGGCGCGGCGGCAGGTGGCCGCTCCACCGCTAGCTGGGCCGACGCCGCCAGAGGGTAACCCGCAGCGGGTGGCCGGTAGCCACCGGTGGGGAAGGGGATCGGCGCCGGTGGCTGGTACGTCCCCGGAGGAGCCCAACCAAGGCGGGCAGGATCCAAAGCCTGGCGCGGCTCCACGGATTGTCCTGAGGCAAGAGGCTGGTAGCCCTGGTTCCAGGGGACCGCTTCAGGAGCCGGGCGAAGTGTGCGGAGGGGTTCCGGAGCTGCCGGCGGCACGGGCGCCCACTGGTTTGCGGGCGCTGTGGCTTCGGCCTCTTGACGGAGAGTTTCGACGCTCGAGGCTGCCTGATCTGGCCAGAGCCAGGGGGATGGCCCCGGCTCGGGGGACCCGTTCTGTGACGGCGACAGTGGCGCCGGAACTGCGGGGACTGACGGCGGCACAGTCACAAAGGGGCGCCAACCAGCGAGCGCACGGAGTATCCGCGGCGCAAAGGCCGCCGCCGTAAGCCCGAGGGCGAACATGGTAAGTAGCGAATTTGAACGGGACTTCATGCGGGATCGAACGCCGTCGCCATCATAACAGGATGCCCCGCTGGGAGACGGGAGGAGCCGACAGTTCAGGAGCAGCCACGTCTTTTGGCCAGGAGACCTTTGCCCAGGCAGGCGTCCTCTTCTCTGACGACATCGATCCCGGGTCGAACCAAGCCCGCATTGCAGCCTGAGGCAGGCTCACTGTGCCGGGGCCCCCTCAGGCGACACCGCTTGGGTGTTCCCTCCCGACAACAGCGGCCCCCTTCTGCCCTAAAGCTCAGATTCGAATCTGCAGGCAAACTGCAGGGAAATGGCAGACCGCACGGGCGGCCGCCAGCGTTCGTACGGCGGCGGGAATGGGCCCACGAGGCTGCCTGGAGTGACTTCGTACCAGTAATCCGGCCAGGTCGGCCCGCAGAGAATGCGCATCGACCGCCGAGTGGCCCTGGCGCTGCCCCAGGCGGGAAGTGATTGGAGAGGTCGCCTCAGGGGCGCTGCCATCGTTCGGCGTTTTCGCTAACTGCCCTTTGACACCACGTACGTATGGTCAGTCAGAGGGAAATTAACGCTGGCGGGTGGTGACGCGAAGGGCGGAAGGCAGAAGGCAGGTCAGCAATCTCGGATGCCATCGCGGAGAAAGCTCCGCAAGCGCATCAGCGCCCGGAACTGGATCTGGCGGACCGCCGTCGGGCTCTTACCCAGCCTGGCCGCCACGGTTTCGTGGGGCAGCTCCTCGGAGAAGCGCAGGAAGACCACCTGCTGCTGCTCCGACGTTAGCCTCGTGACCGCCCGGCGGATCGCCTCGGCGTCTGCTTCGCTCATCCAGGGTGTGTCCGTCTCCGGCCCCTCCGGATCGCCACTCGCCTCGAACAGGTCCAGCGAGACGTTCGGCCGGCGTGCCCTCAGGTGATCCATCGCGCAGTTCCGGGTGATGGCCATAACCCACGACAAGGCTGAGCCCCGGCCGCCGAAATTCAACCGGGCCCGCCAGGCCTTCAGGTACGTGTCCGCAACGATGTCCTCGGCTGTGCTGTGGTCACGGACCCTGGTCCGGGCGAAGTGATAGACCATGTCGAAGGTCTCGTTGTAGAGGTTCACGAACCATGCGTTGTCGCGAGCTTCCTCAGCGAGTCCCTGATCGACCTGGCGGGATACGGGCTGGGCGGGCGACGCTACGACGCCCGTGTCCCGCCCAACCTTGCCCGAAGAGTTCAGGTTCGTGTGTGACGCCAGCAGCCAGGGGCAGATCGCAATCGGAAAGCCATGAAGCTCATCTGTCCGCTCAACGTGATGGCATCATAGGTTATTCGTTGGTTCTTTGCACTTATTTAGTGCAGTTTTTACGTTACGAATGCGTTAATAGCGGGGCACCTGTCGCGTATGGGTGTCGCGGCACGCTGACGGCCGGTGGTCCCCGCAAGACAACATGCGTTATGTCATGTTAATTGTGCCTCGATCCGGTGCAGATCTCACGCGTCAGGCTGCGCCGGGAGACGGTGCTTCCGCGGGTGATCGAACTCGTCGAGCGCGGGCACATGGGGCGGGAAGTCCATCGCGGCGACTGAGGCGTGCACGATCCGCCGGCACTGGGAGCTGTGCCGGGGCCAGTGACCTGCCGATACTGCGGTATATGGAACACGCTCTATATCGCGATGCGGTGGTTGACGCCCAGCGGCAACCAACGACAGCGGGCGGCCTCTTCCGCACGAAGCTTGGCCAGCGGGTGGGCGCTCCACGTCCCTCCCGTGCTGTTCCCTCTATAAGCCCCGATTCACCGGGCATCACGACGTCGGTAATGACAAGGGCGGGCTCTTCCTCGGCGAGGAGCCCATGCCTGGCTCGCATTGGCTGCCTGCACCACCTGGTACCCCTGCATGCGGAGCAGCCGCGCGAGCATGATACGCACGGAGTCTTCATCGTCGAC
>DATCGT010000369.1:0-2055 GCA_036508775.1 Tepidiformaceae bacterium
CCGTCGGGGCGCTTGCGCTGCTGGATGCGGAGATAGGGCGGAGGGCTCGATCCGACGGCGACCAGTAAGTTTTCGACTGCGACCGTTCCGCCGGGGCCGCCCTCCTGTCCCTCGCTCGATGGCGAGTAGCCGGGCGGCACATAAGCCGGCAGCAGGAAGCCTGGCTGGACCGCGAGGGTAGTGCTCGATCCGCCGCTGCTCCCGGAAACGGAGCCCCCGCCGTAGGTAGTGCTACTCGAGGTGTCTTGAATTGCACCGGGCGGCGGAATGAACGCCACGGACACATCTGCGACCGGGAGATTGTAGCGAAGGCTGGTGACCTCGAGCAGGTATGACTGATTGCCCGGGTCATCCGCAGCCGCGCGCATCGCAAACATGCGCTCAGGGTCGATCCAGACGCGTGCCGTCCCGGAAGAGGTTTCCTTCCCGCTCGAGTCCGCGCTGCTGTGGGTCGGGCCCAATTCGACGATCGTGGTCTTGCGGCCCAAAACCACCTCTTGGCCTACGATTTCGGCGGTTTTCGGTGTGCCACCAGCCCGCCGCCAACCATCGAGGAAGGCTGTGAGGTTGTCGGCCGGTAACGGGCCCACCAATGCCGAGAAGGAAGGCGGCATGACGTAACCGTTGGGAAGAGGTGGAAGCGGGCTCCGTGAGACGGTGTTGGCCGCGCTGTCGTAGATAGTCACGGTATTGCCGTTCGCGGCCACCACGATCGTTGTACTGTCGAGCCCGTCGGCCCGTTCAACATCCCAGCGAAAGTGGCTGGCGTCACGGAACCACCAACGGAGCGTGCTCGTCGTTTCGTCCGGCAAGCTGGGCGACAGAGTGGACCCGAAGGTTGTGGCGCCAATCGCCCGAGACGCGTCCTTGACCACGATACGGGCCTCGAGTTCGAAAGGAGCGCTTCGCCCCGCCACGGGCGGTGCTGCATGCTCCAGCGACCACGCCTGGAGCCCGCTGCCGATGAGTATGGCGATGGCAACAGCCACCGCGAGGAGCGCGCTCTGCTTCCATGAGTCGTTCAAAGGGAATTCCTCGCAGGCGCATCGGCGGACAAGCTAGAAATGGAAAGCCTCCCCAGCGCTGACTGCGACCCGCGGACCGTATGACGCCTCGATCGAGGCCTTCGCGGCGGGCGTGAGGGCAACGACCGTGATCGCCAGCCGGTTGTTCACGACATCAACTCCGACAGTAGAAATCTGGATGCCTTGCCCCTGCCAGGAGGCCACGTCGCTCGTTACCCGGGCTTGCAGGCTCTTCAGTTCGGCGAGCGTGTACGATACCCGTCGCACGCGGAACCTGACGTCGTTACTCGCGAATCTTGCGAGGACGGGAGCGAAATGTGACACGTCCGCTGTCGTGGCGATATCAAGGACTCCCCCCGCCGCCTGGTCGATATAGAGGCCAGCAAAGGTTGGGTCAGCTTCAAGTTCGCGCGTGAGCGGCTCCAGTACCAGCAAAACGGGCGCGTGGCTGGCCTTCACCTCGCTGACCTCATCGGCGGTGAGCGCGATCCCCAGTTCTCGCGAGGCGGTTGGATCCGACTCGACGCTCTCAACATAGGCTCGATCGAAGCGCAGTCCGTAGCTCGATCGGACCTTCATGGCGTAATCCACCGAGGACATCGCGATCGAAGTCTCGGTCGCCGTAGGCGCTTGCGTGGCTACGCCGGGAGCCGGTTTGGCAGGGCCGCCGCAGGCACCGGTGAGTGCCGCGGCCACCATGAGGCACGCGGCTATCCGCCGGGTGATGCGCTTCATTCGGGCGAATCCTAGCACCGCATGTTTCCGGATCCACCCGGCCCGGCCACTCTCGGCAGTCCGCGTGATGAGAGGGTTCTCGGAGGTCGAGTGGCGTTTCATCGAGTCAGGGAAGCCTCATGAATCGGAGGAGATCGTTCGCCCGCGAATCCTGTGGACGGGTTGCACCAGGTGGGAGTTCGCGCCAGAAGAACCAGCCGTCAAAGACACGGGCGCCCTGCCCATCGACCGGGACTGACGGATCGATGATCCGGGCGCTGCCGGCCGAGCATGCACTTGCCACCGCCGCCAGCGC
>DATCGT010000370.1:0-3003 GCA_036508775.1 Tepidiformaceae bacterium
TGATCCACAGGTCCGCCAGCCTGTGACGGAAGATGTCCTTGTAGACGGTCGCATCCCGGTTGGCTCGAGCATGTTCCGCCAGCAGCAACAACGTGCGCTCGTTCGCCGCGATCGACGCCACGTTCGACCGCTCGAAGTCGAGCAGCGTCATCGCGACGTACCAGCCGTTGTTCTCCTCGCTGACCCGGTTGGAAACCGGAACGCGGACGTCCTCGAAGAAGACCTCGTTGAATTCGTGCTCACCGGCCATGTTCACAATCGGCCGGACCGTGATCCCGGGTGTCTTCATGTCGGTCAGGAGGAAGGTAATCCCCTTGTGCTTCGGTGCCGAAGGGTCGGTCCGCACCAGCAGGAAGCACCAGTCCGCGTGGTGGGCGCCGGTCGTCCAGATCTTCTGGCCGTTGATCACGTAGTCGTCGCCGTCCCGGACGGCACGGGTCTGGAGGCTGGCGAGGTCGCTGCCTGCGCCCGGCTCGCTATAACCCTGGCACCAGACCACGTCACCGTTCGTGATGCGCGGGAGATGCTCGCGCTTCTGCTGCTCGGTGCCGTGGATGATGAGCGTCGGCCCGATCATCCCGACGTTGAAGACGCGCCCCGCGTCCGGTGCACCCGCGTACGCCAGCTCCTCACTGAAGATCATCTGGTTGATGTGCCGCCAGCCGAGGCCGCCGTATTCCACCGGCCACGCCGGGGCGACCCATTTCTTCGCCGCAAGCTTCTTCTGGAAGGCGAGCTGCTGTTCCCAGTTTTCCTGGCTCGTCGGACGCGAAGGCCCGGGCCCGGTCGGGACCGTCTCCTGGAGGAATGTGCGAACGTCGCGCCTTAGAGCCTCGTGTTCGGCAGTGAACTTGAAATCCATGCGGCACCTCTCGGGATTTCAGACATTGTACTGCCTTTCACAATTTTGTCCTCCCGGTGAGTCTGGGTCGTTCCGGGAGGCCCCGTTTAGGCCAGTTCACCGCGGAACACGGTCACTGCGGCGCCGCGAAGCTTCACCCGGTCCCCGGCCAGGCCTACGCCGACCACCCCCCCGCGCGCCGAAGCCTGGTACCCGACCATCTCCGTCTTGTTGAGCCTTTCTCCCCAGAACGGCGCGAGGGCGCAGTGCGCGGAGCCCGTCACAGGGTCTTCCGGCACCCCCACCGCCGGCGCGAAGAACCGCGAGACGAAGTCGAAACGGTCCGAATCGGCCCGGCTCGTGACCATGACCCCGCGAACCGGGAGTCGGGCGAGCACGCCGAAGTCCGGACGAAGCTGCCGAACGGTATCCGCCGACTCGACCTCCACGAGGTAGTCGGACCGACTTCGCCCGGTCCAGAGCGCCTCCACGCCAAGAGCCTGCTCCAGACCTTCAGGTGGCTCCACTGGCGCCGGTGGCGTCGCCGGGAAGTCCAGCTCCACGAGTTCGCCCCGGCGCTCGGCCGTGAGCAGGCCGCTCCTGGTCTGGAAACGGATCGTTTCAGTCGGCGGCACCAGGCCGTCCTGCCACAGCACATGAGCCGTGGCCACGGTCGCGTGTCCGCACAGGTCGATTTCGACGATCGGGGTGAACCACCGCAGGCTGAACACATCTCCCACAGCCCAGCCGAACGCAGTCTCCGAGAGGTTCATCTCGGCCGCGACGGCCTGCATCCAGGCGTCATCTGCACACGGGGCCGACATGATGCAGACTGCCGCAGGATTCCCGCGAAATGGCGTGTCGGTAAACGCATCGACCTGGACGATCTTCTGTCCCATGCCGCGATGGTACCGGTTGAGGGTTCACGCTAGCCACTGCGGATCACGGTGAGCGGGACCTTGCTCAGCCCCTGTTCCGCGCCGGTCGGATGCCATCGAAGAGCCGGGACAACTCCACGCACAGCCCTTCGACTCCCCGGCGCCGCACCGTGACCGACGGCAGCCCCGGCGGGCATTCATCTGTGTAAGAGACGGACACCGAGTGCGGAAGCGGCGTATTGGCCCAGATCACGAGCGCATCGGCCCACTGCAGGTTCGCGAGGGCGTCGCGTTTCGTATGGTTTCCCTCGGCGCCGTCGACAAACCGGAATTCGACAGCGCTGCCGGCGAGACGGCTCAGTTCGCGGTGATGCACCGGCGACCCTCCGACGATGAGCACTCTCCCTACCCCGGCCCGTCGGGCGGCCTCGACGAATGCGGTTGCAGCGCTGCGATTGTTCGACCCTCCGCAGACCTCGCACCCGTTCTTGCTGGTCGTCAGCACGACCAGCCTGTGGGCTGGCGAGATGGCAGGCGCGGCCCGCTGACAGGCGGGCTGGTCGCAGGCTCGCACCAGGTGGACCGCCAGCAGATCCGCCGCCCGCGAAAGCTTTTCGACCGACATCGAACGCTTGCGCGGCTGCGTGAACTTCGCCGCCTCCAGGACCGTGCGAGCCGCCTCGGCGGCCGCAACCGTGTCATAGCCAAGCGTCGTGAGCCAATCGGAGATCAGCCGGACTTCCGTCATCCCGCCACCTCCACGGGTGCCGCCCGCCTGGGGAAACCCGGGAGCATTTCCGAGACCAATCCGAACACGAGCCATCGAACGATTGCTGTGGCGCCAATCACGGTGGTTACAGCCATCGGGGTCTCGGCGCCTTTGTCCCCAAGCGGGTCAATGAGCAGCAGCGTCGCGACCAGGGGCGCCGCCACTGTGATCGCCAGGCGTAGGACGGGAGGCCGCTCACGAAGCCGCAGGGCGGCCGACAGCCCGCTGACCGTGAGCGCGATGACGAAGAAGGCCGGCCACCCGATCAGGAATCGCAGTTGCCCGCTTTCCTGCGACGGACCGAGCGCCACCGTCCGCGCTGCCATCTGCCCGGCGGTCGCAACAATCCCGAGCAGCGAGTTCGCGCACAACAGCCCGGCGAACGTCGCCAGCACGCCTGCGACCGCCGCGCCCACCGGTCCCCGCATGGCGATCCACGCTCCCTCCGACCTTCGCAACGTCCGCACCACCACGAGCACCACGATCAGCCCCACGATCGATGGGATCGTCCCCGC
>DATCGT010000371.1:0-16151 GCA_036508775.1 Tepidiformaceae bacterium
GCCACGCTTTCCGCTGCACCAGCATCGATGTCAGCGATCAGGACGTGCGCTCCGGCACGAGCGAATCCCTTTGCCAACTCACGGCCAAGGCCTGCACCCCCGCCCGTGATGAGGGCGATCTTCTCGTCGATCTTCACCGCAACTCCTCGCTAGCCCATGCCCCGCCTCGGTCTGACCCTGAACATACGGCCGATCACCGACAGACCGATCCCTTGAGGACCTGCTCGTGGGACGTCCGGCGGCGCGGGCCGCGGGAATTGGAGCTTTCCCGCTCGCCGATCCTTGACGGGACCAGGCCGGACAAGCCACTCAGCCCCTGCCAGCAGCCGACCCCTATGAGCTCGCCGTGCTCGAGGCCCAACTCGATGCCCTCGACGGCCACCGCGTCATCCTCCATCGTCGCGCCCGCGAACAACTCGCCGAACTCCTCGCGGGTCTACTTGTTGGGGTCGCGTACGATCGCGATTCACCAGGCTCGGTGCAATAACTGCGCCACGTCGTCCGCGGTGAGGTCACGGCGAGGGTTGCCGGCCATCGCGGTATCCGTGAGCACCAGGGGGGCCAGGTGGTCCAGCGACGCCAGATCTGGTACCCATTGCCGCAGCCGGTCGGGCATGCCGAGCGATGCGATCAGCTCGCGCACTTTGTCCACCGCCGCGTGTGCCGCGGCGGCATCGGACACTCCGACTCCGACGCCGAAGCCCCAGCGGGCGATGTCGGCGAGCGCCGCCGCGGCGGACGGAAGGTTGGCCTCCATTGCGTGCGGCAACGTCACGCACGTGGCCATCCCGTGCGGGATGCCGTAGTAACCGCCGAGCCGGTGCACGAGCGCGTGGTCGAGGCCGACACCGCACGAGGTGGAGACGGCGCCGTGCAGCACCATCCATGCGCCGATCTGGAGCCGGGCGCGCTGCGCCAGCTCCTGTGGCTCGTCGCCCGAGCGCGGGAGATAGGTTGCCACCAGGCGGATGGTCTGTAGAGCCAACGCTTTGGCTACGTCGTTGGTGAACCGGGAGTAGGCGACCTCGATGGCGTGGTCGAGCGCCTTGATCCCGGTCGACAACCACAGGTGCGTCGGCGTCTCCACCGTCAGCACGGGGTCCAGGACAATCCCGTCAGCTTGGGCGGCGGGTGGTAGAACTGCTCCTTCACCCCGGAGTGGAGCGTGATCCCCGCCTGCCGGGTGGCCTCCGCCGCGGACAGCGTCGTCGGGATCTGGAGCACCGGGACGCCTTGGTGCGCCGTGGCCGCATGCCGGTCGTCGGCATCGTGTCGCTGCAGCGATCCCACATACGCACTGATGTCCGGTGAGCCGACCGCGAGGGCGATGGCTACGCCCTTGGCCGTGTCCATCGCACTGCCGCCGCCGACGCCGATCACCCCGTCGGCACCGTGCGCGCAGGCCAGCTCGTAAGCCTCGGCCACGGTGGAGATGGGCGTGTGCTCCCGACTGCCAGTGAATACGGCTGCCTCCGCGGATCCGGGCAGTGCCACCCGCACCCGGTCGAGGACCGAGGTCCGGGTAGCCACCGAGGGACTTGTGACCAGCATCGGGCGGCGCACGCCGAGCTCTGCGAGGAGGTCCGCAAGCCCAGCGCGGGCATCCACCCCGAACAGGACCTGTTGCTGGCTCGCGGCGCGGTACACAGACCAGCTGTTGGCTGGGGCGCTCACAGACCCATCAATTCGGCCTTGCGGATGGTGTTGCGCAGGATGCGCACCGAGGCCGCGTCGACCATGTCACCGTCCACAGCCACAGCACCCAGGCCCCGCGCCTCGGCTTCCGCATAGGCGGCGCTGAGCGTCCGCGCGTGAGCCACCTCGTCTGTGCCGGGCGAGTACACCGCGGTCGCGATCTCGATCTGGCTCGGGTGGATCGCCCACTTGCCGACGAACCCGAGGATCGAGGAGCGGTCGCACTCGCGGCGGTAGCCCTGGGGATCCTTGAACATCGCGAACGGGCCGTCCACCGCGTCGATGCCCGCCGCCCGCGCCGCGATGACGATCTTATTGCGGGCGTAGTGCCACACATCGCCGGGGTAGAGGCCGTCGGTACCGCCGATGGCCTTGGTGTTGACGCCCTGTGACGCCGAGTAGTCACCGGGGCCGAAGATGAGTGCCTCCAGTCGGGGGGACGCCTTGGCGATCTCCTCGACGTTGATCATCGCCTCGACCTCTTCGATGAGCACCTCGAGACCGATGGGCCGGGCGCGGCGCAGCCGTGTCTCGATCTGGGTCAGGAGGCAGTCCACCCACCACACGTCCCGGGCGCTCTTCACCTTGGGCACGATGATCATGTCGAGTGAGTCCCCGGCGGCCTCGACCACTTCGATGATGTCCTGGTAGGCGTACTCGGTGTCGAGGCTGTTGATGCGGACGGCTCGGGTCTTGGTGCCCCAGTCGAGGTTCTGCAGGGCGTGGATGATCTTGCCGCGTGCGGCGACCTTCTCGTTGGGCGCCACCGCGTCCTCAAGGTCGAGGAACACGAGATCGGCGGCGCTCGCGGCGGCCTTCGCCATCATCTTCTCGCTGCTGCCGGGGGTCGAGAGCTCGCAGCGGCGCAGCCGCAGCGGACGGGAGTCGGACATGAGGCCCTCCAGGGTCTTCGGGGTGGAATGGAAAGGGATTAGGGAAGCGTGCTCGTGTGGTGGCCCGCCTCCTGCTTGAGGTCGAGGGCGATGCTGCGCTTGTTGCGGTTGACGCTCTGAAAGTAGCCCCCGTAGGACCGCAGCTCGTCGTCGGGCAGGAAGGGGCCCTGGACCCGCACATTGTCGCCGCCGATCGGCTCCACCTTCACCACGTCGGCGCCGAGGTCGGCCAGCACCATCGTGGCGTAGGGGCCGGCCAGCATCTGGGTGAGGTCGACGACTCGCATGCCGGCGAGCGGACCACCATCGCTCACCGCCCCTCCCAGTGGCTGCGCCGCTTCACCAGGACGGTCCGCTCGCCTTCGAAGACGATCTGGTCGCGGCAGTTGACCCCCCAGTGCCGGAAGGTCACGACTCCGGCGGCCTCGCGGTCGGAGGCCCCCGTGGTGAGCACCTCGGTGAACGCGTAGAGGGTGTCACCGTGGAAGACCGGTGACAGGAAGCGGATCTTGTCGAGCCGGAGCTCGGCGAGGGTATTCTCCGCGGTGTCCTGTGCGGCCAGCCCGATGACCATCGAAGCGGTGATGCCGCCGAACGTGAGCCGTTGACCGAACGCCGTGGCCGCCATGCGGTGCTCGTTGAAATGACCCTGCGCCGTGTTCATCACCAAGTGCGTGAGCAGGACGTTGTCCATCTCCGTGACCGTCTTGCCGCGGGCGTGCTCAAAGACGGCGCCCGGGCGGAAGTCCTCGAAGTAGTTGTCGTTCCCGGTGAGGCTCACACCGCCCTGCCGAGCAGTGCGTCGGAGATGACCCGCTGCTGGATCTCCGAGGTGCCCTCGAAGATCTTCGTCAGGCGGGCGTCGCGCCAGTAGCGCTCAACGGCGAAGTCGGTCGTGTAGCCGGCCCCGCCGTGGATCTGTATGCCCTCACTGGTTACCCGCTCGGCCATCTCGCTGGCGAAGTACTTCACCATCGAGGCTTCCGTGTCGCACCGGCGACCACTGTCAATCTCGGTCGCGACGTGGTACATGAGCTGGCGGGCAGCCTCGATCTCCGTCGCCATCGTCGCAATCTTGAAGCGGATGGCCTGAAAGTTGCCGATGGGCTGGCCGAACTGCTCCCGCTGGTGCGCATACTTGATCGAGTCCTCGAGAGCGCCGCGGGAAAGGCCGATCGCCCGCGCCGCCGTGTGCGCCCGGGCGACCTCCATGCTGCCCATCGCGCTATAGAAGGCCTTGCCCTCCTCGCCAAGCAGGGAATCGGCGGGTAGCCGGAAGTCGTCGAAGGCCAGTTCCCACGTCTTCCACCCGTGGTAGCCGATCTTGCGCACCGGGTTGCCGCTGATGCCCTTCGGGAACCCGCCGCGCTCCTTCTCGATGAGGAACGCGCTGATCCCGAGGTGTCGGCGCTTGGGGTCGACCTGCGGGTCCGTCCGCGCGAACAGGGTGATGTAGTCGGCCCCATCGGCGAACGTGCACCACATCTTGGCGCCGTTGACCACCCACTCGTCGCCCTCGCGGCGGGCCCGGCAGCTCACGTTCGCCACATCCGAACCGGCGCCCGGCTCGGACAAGGCGAAGGCGCCGAGGAACTCACCCCGAGCGGTGCGCGGCAGGTACTTCTGTCGCTGCTCCTCGCTGAAGCCGCCGCCCAAGCCGTTGCCCCGCGCGACGATGCTCGCGACGCTCATCCAGGCGCGGGCGAGCTCCTCGGTGATCAGGCAGTACTCGAAGACGCCAAGCCCGAGGCCGCCATGCTCCTCGGGGACGAGGATGCCGAAGAAACCCAGCTCGCCCATCTTGTCGCGCAAAGACATCGGGATGTCCTGCTGCAGTGGGTCCAGCTCGTTCGCGACGGGCAGGACCTCCTTCATCGCGAACTCCCGGGCCATCGCCTGGATGGCGAGCCGCTCCTCCGTCATGTACCGGGGTGTGTCGTCCCGGACCGTCATGGCCCGCTGCTGAGTGCCGCTCACGTGTGTGCTCCTCGCCTGTTGATGAAGTTGGTTGGAAGTCGCCGATCGGGTGCCCAAACTGCTTTCGATCCTGAAGATACAGAATGCAATCCTCAACTGCGGCACGGGCGAGGCCGACTGCACGCGCAGCCGTTTGAACCCGTGCTCGATTCAACATCGTTTGTACCAGCTTGAAACTCCCCGTACCTGGCCCCGCACCGATCAGATTCTCGGCAGGAACGCGCACCCGATCGAAGGTCAACTCCCACGTTGTAAATCCGTGATAGCCGATCTTGTCGAGCGGGGTGCCGGACAAGCCACGGGGAAAGGTACCTCGATCTTTCTCTACAACGACGTTGGCCAGACCAGCGGCTCTTGACTCGCCATCTTCAGCTTCTCTGATCCGGCACAAAACTTGGATGAAATCTGCAAATTTTACAAATCCAATCCACCGCTTCTGACCCGTAATCACCAATTCGCGGCCCTCGAACACAGCGCGAGTCGTTACCCCCGCAAGATCTGACCCTGCACCCGATTCGGAAAAGCCAGCTCCGCCAATCCATTTCCCTGCAGCACTGCGCCGAAGAAGAGACTCCCGCCGCGGCCCATCACCGATTTCTGTTCCGAAACCTTGACCCCGGGCGATGATGCTCGCCACACTCATCCATCCGCGAGCAAGTTCCTCCGAAATCATGCAGTACTCGAATGTTCCGAGCCTCATGCCCCCATGCGCCTTATCGATGAGAATCCCGAAATAGCCCTGCTCAGCAATTCTCGCCACGAATTCCGGCGAAAAATCTGCTTTGTGCTTGTCGAGCTTTTTCGCCATCGGAAGAACTTCGTCCCGGGAAAACCTTCGTGCCTCCGCTTGGATGGCAAGTCGCTCGGGGGTCGCCCATGGGTCAAGAAGCATTGGAGGGCCAGCTTCGATTCTTGTCACTCGCGGTGCCCCCTCCAACCAGATCGGCCCTGGATTTCGACCTGGCTCACAACCGTGCCCCAGCATCGATATTGAGTTCCGCACCCGTGATCAGAGACGACTCATCGGAAGCGAGGAATAGTGCCCCATTCGCGATGTCTTCGGGGACAGCGAGACGCCCGAGGGGAAGCGCGGCCGCCAAGCCGGCGCGAGCATGCTGCCCATCAACTTTCATCCCTTCGAGGAATACCGGCAACATCGGGGTTTCTGCCGCGACGGGACAAATCGAGTTGACGCGGACCCCAATTGGAGCCAGTTCAATGGCGAAAGATCGCGAGAGCATGATCGCGGCACCTTTCGACGCCTGGTACGCCGAAAGGTTGGGCCTCGCCTTGATCCCGGACAGCGACGCAGTGATAATCACCGACGAGGTCTGTGCCTCTTGAAGCGCGGGAATCGAAGCCCGAACCGTGAGAAATGGGCCAAGCACGTTCACATCGAACACCTTGTGAAATAACTCAATGCTGATGTCGGGGATAGCGAGAGAGCCATGCGCCATACCAGCATTTGCCCAGACGATGTCGAGTTTGCCGTAACGATCAACAGCAGCGGCGGCAAGCGCGATGGTGTCGGCTTCGCTGGTGACATCGGTACGAACGAAGAAGGCCTCACCACCCGACGCCCGAATCTGTTCAACGACCTCCTTGCCCTTGACTTCGTTGAGGTCGGCCACAACGACTTTCGCACCTTCAGCAGCGAACTTGATGGCGCCTGCTGCACCGAATCCGGATGCGGCCCCGGTAATTGTCGCGACCTTTCCTGCAAGGCGATTTGGCATGATTGCTCCTTAATGTCTCTGAGAGATTCCCGTTTCCTGTGCGGCTCGAATTGATATGCCGCTGACGTCGTCACTCACGTCAAGTGTGCATTCTACAGTTTGATCGTGACGGTCTTGATCCTGGTGTAGTCGTGGATAGCCTCTACACCCTTCTCGCGCCCGTAGCCGCTGTTCTTGTAGCCGCCGAAAGGCGTCTCTACTCCGCCTGCGAAGTACTCATTGACAAAGACTTGACCTACTTCGAGAAGTGATGCCACCCGATGCGCCCGAGCGAGGTTCTGCGTCCACACCCCTGCCACGAGCCCGTAGTCGCTATCGTTTGCGATGCGAACGGCCTCGTCGTCATCCTGAAACGGAATCACTGACAGCACCGGACCGAAGATCTCCTCTCGGGCCACGTGCATATTATTTGTCACACCAGTGAGGATGACCGGCTGCGTGAACCAGCCGGTGGTTGGCAGTTCGTTCGCGCCACCGGTGATCACTCGGGCCCCCTCTTCTTTCGCGAGACTGAGATAGGAACGGACCTTGTTCAGCTGTTCTTCGGAGGTGAGTGGACCCATTATCAGATCGTCAGTACCGGAGCCGACTGTCAGGGTCGCGTAGGCTTTCGTGAGTTGTTCGATGACAGTGTCGTGAATGGATTCATGTACGAGAAGCCGCGACCCAGCGGAACACACCTGTCCGGAGTTGGCGTTGATCGCGATAACTGCGCCGCGGACAGCCTGCCCGATATCGGCATCCTCGAAGATAATGTTTGCCGATTTTCCGCCCAATTCCAGGGTCACTGGTTTCAGTCGCTCGCCGGCGGTGGCCGCGACGATTCTGCCTGTCTCAACAGACCCTGTGAAGACAACTTTGCCGACGAGGCTGTGCTCGACGAGTGCCGAGCCCGCAGTCTCGCCGAATCCTGGGACGACATTGAGGACGCCGGAGGGTAACCCGCAACGCGTGGCGATCTCAGCGAGTTCAAGGCAGGTCAAAGGGGTTTGCTCGGCCGGTTTGGCCACGACGCTATTCCCACTGACCAGCGCAGGAGCGATACTCCGAGCCGCTTGGTTGATCGGAGCATTCCAAGGGATAATCACACCGACCACACCGTAGGGCTCCCTTCTCGTGTAAGAAACAAGGCCATCCCCTAGCGGAATGGTGTCGCCGTGGATTTTGTCCGCCAACCCGGCGTAAAACTCGAAATAGCGTGCCGCGGTCTCGACGTCGTTGCGCGCCTGCGCGAGAGGTTTACCGTTGTCACGAGTCTCAATGGTGGCGAGGCGCTCCAGGTCATCGCGAAGTGCAGTTGCGATTCTCCCGAGGATGCGCCCGCGTTCTGACGGCAAGACGGCCCACCAGGCCACCTGCGCTTCTTTCGAATTGAGCACTGCCCCGTCGATGTCTGCAGCATCACCCTGCGCAACCACCGCGACAACAGCACCTGTTGCCGGATCACGCGTTTCAAACTCCTGGCCAGATTGCGCTGCCTGCCACCTCCCCGCAACATAAGCCCCGTACCGGCGAACCTCTTCGGTCGAAACGGCATGGCTGCTTGCGCCCGTACTGTCTGTCATTTTCCTAATCTCTCTTCCATTTTTGCCACGTGGTGATCGCGACGCTGGGCAACTTCGGCTCGAATCTCCGCTCCGTGCTCGTTGAGGAGCGGAGCGCGCCGGACCGGCGTTGAAGAACTCACCGTGAACTTGATCGGTTGACCCGCTACTTGGACGGGTTGTTCACTCCCGGGTTGTGAAAGCTCGAGGAGCATGTTCCGCGCCGCGACGTGTGGGTCTGCGATGATATCGGCAATCGAGTTCACTGCACCGACTGCAACCCGTCCGCCCAGCGCTGCAAGGATTTCTGCTCGTGTTCGACCTTTTGCCCATTGTTGAAGTGCATCGTGAACTTCGTCTCGATGGCGCGTACGGCCATAGTTCGTTACCAGCTCCTCTCGCTGGAGGAGGTCTTCGCGACCGATCAACTCGCAGAGGAGTCCCCACATGGAATCGACGGGAGCAGCGACGACAACCCACCCATCCCGCGCTTCAAGGAGGTCGAAAGGGCTCAGCAGCGGATGTTTGTTCCCTTCACGTTCGGGGACCCCTCCCGTGTACGAATACTGGTACACGATCCTCTCGCACAAAGACAGGACCGCGTCGAACATGGCAACATCGACATATTCGCCCTTTCCGGTCGTGCGCGCCTTCAATACCGCTGACACGATCCCCAACGCAAGCATCGCACCCGGAAAAATATCTCCAACTCCCGGGCCCACTTTCATCGGCGGCCCACCCTTAGCTCCCGTAATGCTGAGTACTCCAGCCATTGCCTGGACAACCAAATCGAATGCGGGCCAATCAGCATAGGGGCTGCGCCCAGTGCGGGGGTCGCCGAACCCTCGAACCGACGCATAGACGAGGCGCGGATTGATATCTCGAAGGTGCTCGTACGATAAGCCAAATCGATCCATAACACCGACGGAAAAATTTTCCGCAAGAACGTCGGCATCCGCGACGAGATCGCAGAATAGCTCCTTGTCTTCACTCTGTTTCAGATCGAGCACGATACTGCGTTTGCCCCGGTTGATGCTCTGGAAGTAGCCACCAAATGCCCTTTCATTGTCATCGCTCCGAAATGGACCAGTAGATCTGACCAGGTCTCCGGCAGGTGGCTCGATCTTGATGACGTCAGCCCCAAGGTCTGCGAGCAGCATCGTGCAATAAGGTCCGGCTAGAGCATGCGTCACATCCACGACCCGGATGCCGTCGAGCGGCCCACTCACGACGCTGTCTTTCTCGTTGCTGGGATACCCGGCCGATGGTCTAAGCGATTGCGTCGCTCGATCGCGGCCCGACGCACGATTGTGCAAACCGCCTCTCCATTCTGATTGACAGCGACATGACGAAATCGCACCCAGCCGCTGGACTCATCGGCTCCCACTTCCGTATCAAGCACTTCCGTGACCGCATAGAGCGTGTCACCGGTCCTCGTGGGACGGTGGAAGTCGACCTGATCAATACCGAGCTCTTCCGTCACATGCTCGGCCGTGTCCTGGCTGGACAATCCGATCAGTATGCTGGCCACAATTCCGCCGAAGACCACCGGAGAGGCGAACTCGGTTTTGCTCATGGCATGCGCATCGAAATGACCGGCTGAGGTGTTCATGACGAGCATGCTGAGTGTTTGAGTTTCGTAGTCTGTGATCGTCTTTCCACGCCAATGGCGTACACGATCCCCAACTCGGAAATCCTCGAAAAAATTGTCGCCACCGCCACATAACGTCATCGGTCTGACCTCTCGTCCTGCCGGCGCCGCACAAGGTTTGTCCGGCGGAAGTCGACAACCACGACTCCGTCATCGGCGAACCCCGTAGTCCGCCAGGTGAGGATCGCCTGGTCAGGCCGACTCCTGGAAGGCCGCTGCTCAAGGACTTCACTTCGCGCCGTCAATGTCATGCCCGGATATACCGGCGAACGCGAATGGAGTTCGGTCACTCGAAGGAAGGCCCCTCCGCCACCGCCTTCACTGAGGTCCTCGACCGTGAGGCCGAGAACGGTGCAGAAAACGAGCATCGGGTGCACAACGAGATCGGGATGTCCGAGCGAACGAGCGTATGCAGCATTGAGATACAGCGGCAGCCACGCAGCAGTTGCCGTACAGAAAGAACTATTGTCACCGGCATTGAGCGTCCGACCCCAGTGGTGGTCGTACACGTCACCGACCGTGAAATCTTCGTAATACCGTCCTTTCTCCCAGACGCGAGCCGCCAGAAGGTCCGTGTCGGCTACCATCATGCGAGTATTCGCGTCGACTCGGCAGTCGACTTCCCGCGGCGATGGACGGTGGTCGACAAGGCGCGCCCACAGCCGGGGCAGAGAAGCGCCGTGATAGACATGCGGTCGTCCACATGAACCTGCCCGCCGAGCTCCGCGCTTTCCAGCTCCAGCGCGCGCGCGTTGTACAACCACTGGCCTTCGCTGTTGCCGACCTCACAATCGCACGCATCACAGAACACATCAAATCCGGCGCCATGTCTGCGCAGTCGTAGAACTCCACCGTAGTTAATTCCGGTGTCTTCGTCCGCATGCCCAGATTCATGCTCATCCTGTTCGGCAAGCCCATGCTTAGTGCTTGTTGAGGCTGACGGCCCAGCCTTTTCGAGCCGTGCCATCAAGGCATCCCGACGAGCCTGCTCGGTCGTTGCGACTTCAACCACGAGGTCGTCGTTGAGAGTCACTCCGTACACCGCGTACGCGGCGCCGCGGGAAACGCGCCCGTTGCCTACGTCTTCAGCCACACTTTCTGCGTTCCGATCCAGAGGATCTCCAATCCCTCCCCCTCCCTGTGGGAGGATGTTGAGCACATCACCGGGAATGAGCTGAAGCATCGGCGGTTTGGCTTCGAGGTCCTCGTGCCGTCCGGGCAGTTCATCCATGGTCGCCGGTATGACCGAACGTGCGAAGCCATCGAAAAGGTCGGACGAACGCACAAATTCGTACCCACTGTTTGACCCGGGAAAACCACCGAACAACCCAGCGCAATTGGGTTGGGACACGCCGTGCGTCGCCAAGGTGGCAACGAGTCCGTCCACTCCGTACGGCGTAACCGCAAACTCAATGGTTACTCCGCCGCGGTACCGCCCCGCTCCACCGGTGTCCCGGCGCTCGCGTCGCCACAAATACAGAACCGGCGTAGAGCTTTCCTTGGTCTCCACATCAAGGATGTGACCGGTCGGCCCGAGGAGGGCACCGCCAGAGTCGATGCCGTCGCGCGACTGGTACGCGCCGCCACCCCATGCAAGGGGATCAAGGAACATGTCGCCGAACGGTTCACCGAATCGGTTGAGCCCGAACAGGTTGAGGAGTGGCCAACTGCCGTCACTCGTTGCCGTCGCTTCGGCACCTGCGTGTTCATCTGTGGCAATCATCTTGCTGATCGCAGCCACGACCGCGTGACTCGCACACCACGCCGCGCCCACAGAAGACGCACCCACGGGCGCTGGGTAACGCGCATGAACAATAGTGCCCTCCGCCGTAATGATCTCCACGGGCCGAAGGATGCCGTCATTCCATGACGGCGCGTCTGCTCCCAGGAGCGGGAACAGTCCGCTGATGATTGCGCCGATTGTGGCTGGCTTGGTACTGTTCACGAATCCTGGAGCCTGGGGTGAGGAACTACTGAGATCCACGGTCAGTTTCTCACCGCTCTTGGTCAGGACGCATCGCACATCGTAGATCTCGTTCGTGTGTCCGTCGTGATCGAGGAAGTCCGTGTGTTCGTAGACACCATCTGGCAAGCTCCGCAAGGCCTCCCGAACGACCGACTCACTCTGATCAAGCGAGGTATACATCGCCTGTAGAACATTGTCGCTTCCGTAGCGATCGTGCAATTCGGCCAATCGCTGGTGAGCCACTTTGTTTGCCGCGAGCATCGCTGTCAAGTCCATCTCGATAAGAAACGGAAGGCGTGACGCCGTCAAGATGATGTTCCACACATCGTGGACCCGCTTGCCCTCACGCATCAACCGCACGGGGGGTATCCGGATGCCTTCCTGATGAACATCTGTCGCCTTCGGACACCATGACCCCGGCTCCATGCCGCCAACATCAAGCTGATGAGCACAACCGCCGGTCCATCCGAGGATCTTCCCGTTTTGGAAGAATGGAGCCACGACTTGTACGTCATTTTGATGCGCCGCAGCAAGATACGGATCGTTACAGAAGAAGACGTCACCTTCCGCTATCTCATCGTGGTAGGTCTCGAGGATGAGTTTGACAAGAATGGACATGGTGCCGACGGGAATCATGTACAGCATTCCAATGACGGCCATATCGCCGGCCGGCGTATACATCGCGAAGTTGAAGTCGGATGCATGCACCACGGGCGACCCGGAGGCATGCACCATAGTCGTGCACGCCTCGTCGTTGATACTCCACAGTCGGTGCCGAATCACTTCATAAGTGACTGGATCAAGAACGGCGCCTTGACTCAAGGCCTGGCCGCTCGCTACCGTCTCGACGCTCATTTGCTTTGCTCCTTTGTGATAACCAAGTTGTGGGCGCCATCGACGCGCGCCGACTGGCCTTCTCCGACGAACACTGACGTGTTCGACAGTTCGACGATTCCGGGACCACCGAGCGTGTCCCCTGGCGACAGACGCGATCCGTCATATAGCCCCACCTCAGTCCAGCCGCCTAGCTCCGGCAGATAAACCGGTCTATGCTCGCTCGGCACCAACAAAGTCTCGTCAGGGTCCGGCTCAATCATGTTGGGCGATGCAACACGCGCGGCGCTGGCTTCAACTCGCAAGGTGACAAGTTCGATACCGGCCGCCGCGAATGCGGAACCTTGCCCGAAGCGGCTTTCATACTCGACGACAAAAGCCGCAGGGAGGCCGTCCACTTGCTCAGCATCGAGCGCCGGCCCAGGTATTTCGATACTGAGCTCGTGGATCTGCCCACGGAAACGCATATCGGCCAGATAGCGTACGGCGACGACGCTTTCGTCAGCTCCTTGAGAGCGCAGCGTTTCAATCGCCTGCCTGGAAAGCTCAGACAACGTTGCGTTGATTCGTTCAGGGCGAAGGTACTCTGACGCGTTCGAGACTCCCTGCGTCGTCGCCATCAGCTCCGAACGTTCAGTCGTCGTCTTAAGTTCCGACTCCGCGATGCCATACGCGGAATGCGCTGCAGCAGTGTCAGGGACCACGATGGCACGCACGCCGACCTCGGCCCCGTAGCCGGCCGCATGCGTCGGCCCACCGCCACCGAATGCGAAGAGTACGAAATCGCGTGGATCATGCCCGCGTTCGATTGTCGCTCGACGAATAAGGTCGGCCATCTTGTTCTCCGCAACTATCCGAACGGCTGAGGCCGCATCCTCGATGGAAAGGCCGAGCGGGATCGCGATCCTCTCCTCGATTACCGCTCGCGCCGCGTCCGCGTCGAGACGCATCTTCCCGCCGAGGTACGTTGCCGGGTCAAGATATGCCAGGACCACATTCGCATCGGTGACAGTGGGTTCTAACCCGCCTCTACCGAAACACGCAGGACCAGGCGTTGAGCCCGCGCTTTCGGGTCCGACACTCAGGTATCCGTTGCGAACGGAGGCGATACTACCGCCTCCGATGCCAATGGCATTGATCCCGATCGACGGAAGAGCGACAGGATACTGCCCGATCAAATGTTGATTGAGGATGCTCGGGCGGCCGTCAACGATCAAACCGACATCGAATGATGTTCCTCCCATGTCAGTGGTGACGATATTGGGGTATCCCAACTGCTGCCCGTTCCGCGCCGAACAGGTGACCCCGCCGGCTGGCCCCGACATCAGTGTCGACGCAGCCCGGCCGATACTCTCCGGGAGGTTTGCCAGACCTCCGTGTGACAGCATGAGCAGTGGCTCGCATTCAAGGCCCGCGACTTTCAGCTCGGAACCGAGCGTCGCTAGCTTGCTCTGCAGCACCGGCCCGACATAAGAGTTGATTGCCGTCGTAGACGTGCGCTCGTATTCACGAACTCTCGGAATGAGCTCTGACGAAAGCGTGAGATACGTGCTCGGGCTCAGTTCGTTGACGATTCGCCCCAGCAACCGCTCATGAACCGGATTCACGAAAGACCAGAGCAGGCTTACTGCGATGCTTTCGACGCCGACATCGAGTAGTTCGCGGACCGCACGTCGCGCCTCCGCCTCAGTCAGGGGCGCGAGCACTTTACCGTCAAGGTCAATTCGCTCCGCGACCTCAACAATATCGCTCTGCCGGAGGAGGGGCCGCGGTTTGGTCAAGGTTCGGAAATGGCGGATTTCCTCCTCGCTGCGCCCATCCACCCGTCCGCCGCCCCGCATGATGGCAAGCGTGTCCCCGAACCCTTTCGTCTGAATCAGACCGGTTCGAGCACCGCGATGCTCCAGGATCGCATTCGTCGCGACTGTCGTACCGTGCGAGAAATGGCTAACGGAACCGAGGAATGACTTCAGCGACATTTCGAAAAAGCTAGCGGCCAGTTGCAGTGTGGCCATCACCCCCTGATGCATCGCATCGGGCGTCGTAGGCGATTTGAACTGATGGACGATGCCTGATTCGTCCAGGACCACCGTGTCGGTGAATGTTCCACCGATGTCGCATCCCACTGAATAATTCATATGTTCTTGACCTCCTTGTCTAAGGGCCTGCTCAAAGCACCCATCAATTGATGGACGCTTGTAAGTCCTGGAAGATCGTGCAGGATCGTCTTCTTGAGTTCCTCAGCTCGATCGAGAGGAATCTTGCCGAGAGTGAGTCCACTGAATTTTTCGACCAGACGGTCGCGCCGGATTGCAGCCACTGGTTCCGGGTTATTGCTTTCCACACATTGTGAGTAGGACCGGCCGTCATGCAGCGTGATCGTGACCGTGGCGGCGGTCAGGCCCGACGCGGCGGAAGGAACAACGGTCGTGGCGGCAGCCAGTGGGGCCAGGCGACCGATATCGGCATTGCGCGCGAATGTTTCAGGATCTGCGGTGTCAATGCCAACGACGGCGCGCGCGACGTTCGCCTGGATACTGAATTTGGAATCCAAGCCAGTCAGGGCCGTGGGACGATCGCACACTTCGGCTGCAGTGGTGGAGACGGTCGCGACAATTGAGGCGATTTCCTCAGACGCAATCTCGGATTCGTCGAGGATCCTCCGGACCGCGTCGATTGACGAATGTGTGAGGAAACAGGCAGCGTGGAACTTGAACACGACATCCACTATCCGCCAACGGTCAATGTCGATACCCGTGCGGTCGATTTGTCCTGAGCTGTGAAGAGCCACGAAGCCGGTCGGGCCGTCGAGTGCTGAGGGAGGACCCGTCATGCCGCTGCTGGCCCACTGCGCCGCACGCACTCCCGATTGTGCGGCGATGCCAACCTGAAGCGGTTTGGCCATTGTCCCAAACGACAGCTGCATCCCAGAGGCCTGAATGGCAGCAAGGCCGACCGTGCTGGCAAGGGTGTCGAGGCTCTGGCCTGCAAGCAGTCCACACGCGACAGCAGCGCCGAAGGTGCCCAACGTCGCTGTAGAGTGCCATCCCAGGGCGTAGTGGGATGGACCGATGAGTTCGGCTAGAAGGCACTCCGCCTCAACTCCGGCGACGAAGGCCCGAAGCAGTGAGTCCCCGTCGCACCCTGCCAATTCGGCCGTCGCAAGAATGGCAGCAAGCACGGGAACCGTTTGGTGCCCTAAGAATCCGATATTTGTGTCGTCATAGTCCAAGGCGTGTGCCGTAGCGCCATTTACCAACGCTGCCTGGCCAGCAGCTGCTCGTCGGCCTCTCCCGATGAGCGTGGTGCCCGAAACATGCACGCAATCCTCAACGCTGGAAGCCGCGATCACACCGACAGATTCGTCAACTGCAGCCAATGTCACTGCGACAAAGTCGAGGATGGAATCCTGAGCGAGCAATAAGACTTCCAAGGGCAAGTCTGCGTCGAATACGCGCTTGCTGCGCCGAATAAGTGTGGACGTCAGAGAACAGTCATCGGAAACAATTCTTGCCATGGCGGTTCTCCCGACAACACTTGTCAGAAGGAGAATCGATCCAACGTGGCTGTATCCGCACTCTCACCACCAGTGCCTGCACCAACCCGATGGCCAGGAGAAGCACTGAACTGAGTCCGGGGAACCGTGTTTCACATTACACGGCACTCTTTGATCCGTCAATGGTGCGCGTTGACTCATCAAAAGTGCGCGCGTAGGTGTAAACACCGGTCGAAAACAGTAGCGCGCACGGCGTAAAAGTCACCGGTCGAAAACAGTAGCGCCCGACCATCCCCGACTCTGTCCGACCTGGCCCGGAGGCTTTCTCCGAGGAAGCCAGCCAGGCAGCCGGATCGGGG
>DATCGT010000372.1:0-4226 GCA_036508775.1 Tepidiformaceae bacterium
GATGCGTTCATGAGACAGCCATGTGAGGGTTGGCCGGTTTTGCGCGGCCGATCGCACTGCTCGGCGATGGCAAGTTGTTTCGCAACCCCACTTCTCAGTTCAGAAGAGCACCTGCTTTAGCGTTTAAACCGTTGCTACGGACCTACCCCTCGGTGGATCCGGGCTTAGCGGAAGAGCGCCTTCAGCCCGCGGAGAGTCAGCCACGCCGAAAGCCCCGCCGCGACGACGAGTCCGGCGTAGGCTCCCGGGTCGAAGATCGGGCGGAATTCGGCGCGTCCCTCGGTAATCTCGATGTAGCCGAGCGGACTGGCTGAGAGACCGCCACCCCCACCCTCGCCGGTCCCCGTCGGCCCGTTTCCTCCGCCAAACCCGGTTCGCACTCGCGCAACCGGGACGATGGTCACGCCATTTCGCTCGACGGGTGCGGCGAATACGGCTTCGGCCTGTGGCCGGGCCCCGAGGCGCGCTGCCAGCCGGTCGACAATCCCGCCTCCGGCGCTCTTTGCTGCCGCCTCCGCTGCCTCGATCGCTGCCCGGGCGTCCATCGACATGTCTCTTCCTCCATCACAGGCGCCCCCGGACGAACCGGGGGTACTACTGTGCGCACCAGGATGTGCTCGTTTCAAGGGCCAGTTGGCCCTCCGCTCTGCACCGGACATCGCGATCCGGATACCATCGAACCGTGCTCCAACGGCCTCTCGCGGCGCTGATCACCCTTGGCTGCAAACTCAACCTCGCTGACAGCGAGGAGATCGAGCGGGAACTTCGGCTGGCCGGGTTCGCGGTCGTCGATCGCCTCTGCGAAGCCGATGCTTACGTCCTCAACACCTGCTCCGTCACCCACGTCGCCGATGCACGGTCACGGCGCCTGGTGCGCGCCGCCCGGCGCCTCTCAGTGGTGGCTCCGGTCGTTGTAACGGGTTGTTTTCCCCGGTCGGCCGGGTCCGACGCGGTCCGCGATCTCGGGGCTGACATGGTGTTCGGTAGCGATGAGGGCGGTCGGGCGCGCCTCATCGAGTTCCTCCGCAACAAAGTGTCGGTCGAACGACCGCGAGTGGGGCTGGAGGCCGTCCCTACGCGTCGTACTCGCGCTTTCATCCGGGCCCAGGAGGGCTGCAACGACGTCTGCGCGTTCTGTATCGTCCCCCGCACGCGGGGCCACGAGCGGTCGCGGCCAGCTGCCGCCGTTGTCGCGGAAGTCGAGGCGGCTCGTGGCGTGGGGATCCGGGAGGTTGTTATCACCGGGACGCAGCTGGGCGCCTGGGGGAAGGATATCGACCCCGTCGCTGGCCCCCGCGATCTCATCGCCGCGGTGCTCGCAGGGAGCGATGTATCCCGGGTCCGCTTCAGCTCCCTTCAGCCACGGGATGCGATCCCCGGGCTGCTGGCGCTCTGGGAGGACCCACGCCTGGTGCCGCATTTTCACCTTGCCCTTCAATCTGGGAGTGACGCGGTCCTCTCGGCGATGCGCCGCCGGTACACAGCCGGCGAGTTCCTCGACGCCCTCGGCCGCATTCGTGCCGCGGTGCCGGAGGCAGCCATCACCACGGACGTGATTGTCGGATTTCCAGGTGAGACGGAATCCGACTTCGAAGCCACGCTCGCCTTCTGTCGAGAGGCGGGATTCGCGCGGGTTCATTGTTTCCCGTATTCACGGCGAAGCCACACCTCGGCTGCATTGATGCGGGACCAGGTCCCTGACGCCGTCCGGAAGGACCGGATGGGACGTCTTCTTCAACTTGCCGATCAGCTGTCGCTTGCGTTCCGGATGAGCTTCGCCGGTTCCGTGCGGCCCGTGCTCTGGGAGCATGCCCGTCGCACGCCTGAGGGTTTGCTTGGCTTCGGGCACACGGACAACTACATCCCTGTGTACAGCCAGGCCGTGCGGGAGCCGAATCGCTTAACTGCCACCGAATTGGGGCAGGTGTACCATGATGGTGTCTGGGGAATTGCCCCGGGAGGAGAAGAATGAACGTGTTGCGGCGCGTCCTTCTCGCGGCCTACAGCATCGTGCTGGTAGCGGCTGCTGGCGGTATGGTCGTCCTCGCCTGGAACCAGGACCAGAAGCTCGATCTCAAGGTGCGGCACCTCAACCTCCAGGCGTTCATTACCAGCAGTTCCAGTGAGAAGTGGGCCCTGATTCTGCTGATGGGCCTCATCGTCCTCTTTGGACTGTTGAGCCTGGTCGTCGCATTCATCCAGGGCGGGTCGTCCGACTCCGACCGGTCATTGCGGCTCCACCAGACTGATGGCGGCACGGTCGAGATCACCGCCTCGGCCCTCGAGGCTCTTCTCCGTGACCAGTTGGAGGCTTTGCCTCTCATCAGCCGCGCGAGCCCGAAGGTCCGCCTGCGGGCGGGCGCCGTCGAGAGTGACATTACGGTGACGACCGACCCCGGCGCCAGCATCGCGACGGTCACCGTCGCGGTGGCCGAGACCACCGCGCGAACCTTTAAGGAACTGGTTGGGGTGAGCCACGTTCGCCGCCCGCACGTCCGGATTCAGCATGAGCCGGGCATCGTGTCCGGCGGGGAAATGGCCCCCCTCTCGCCCCCGCCAGCGGAGACCGACCCCGTCGCGCCTGCCACATGACGGAACCCGCACCGGTTCGGCCCCCATCCTCAGGCGAGCTTCCCTGGGTGCTGGAGGCGCTCCTCTTCGTCGCCGAAGAACCGCTCACTATCGGCGCGCTGGCGCGGGCGGCGGGTGTTGGCGAGGGCTCGGCCCGGCGTGCCCTGCAACGGCTGGCCGCCGACTATGAAGCCCGCGGCCTCCGCCTCATGGACGATGGCCAGCGCTACCAGCTCGTAACGGCTGCCGAATTCGCCCCGTATGTGTCTGAGTTGTTGGGCGCTGCCCCTGGAGCCCGGCTTTCCCGTGCCGCCCTCGAAACGCTTACGATCATTGCTTACCGGCAGCCCTGCACGCGGGCGGAGATCGAGGCGATCCGGGGGGTCAACAGCGACAGGCTGGTTGCATCCCTTGAGCAGCGCGGACTGGTGGACAACATCGGCCAGGCCGAAGGCCCGGGTCGGCCGAAGTTGTACCGCACCACCATCAAGTTCCTGGAGCACTTCGGCATCCGCAGCCCGCAGGAGCTCCCCTCCCTTCCGGAGCCAGTCGCTATCGCTGTCCCCGCTCCCCTGTGAGCGGCGAATCCGCCATCGTCGGCGTTCTCCATCTTCGTTTTCGCCTCCCTTCCCGTACGCTCAAGGAGAAGCGCTCGATCGTGAAATCCGTAGTTGAGCGCGTCCGAAACCGCTACAACGTCTCCGCCGCGGAAGCGGCCTCGCTCGATTCCCCGGAAATCGCGTGCATCGTTATCGCATGCGTCTCCAACAGCCGGGCACACGCCGATACGGTGTTACAGGAAATCGCTCGTTTCGTTAGTGAGGAACGTCTCGATGCCGAACTGCTCGGCATCGGGACGGAGCTGGTTACGCTCTAGCGGCGGTCCTTGCCGGTGGGCCGAACTCGTAGGCCCGCTGGCTCCGGGACACGTCGTCCCGGCATCCTTGCATGCGAACGAATAGGCCTTGCATTCCTCCAGCACGATTTCGGTCAGTCTTGGAATTATCGAGACTGACTTTGGAGGTAGGGCGCATCAGGAGAGCTGGTGTTACTCGCGGCCCGGCGGGCTCCTCCATCACTGGACATAGAATCGCTGGACATAGAGAAGGCCCGCCATCGAGCTGATGACGGGCCTTCTCTTCCTCGGCCTATACGCAGCTGTTGGCACGCGCGGGGCTTCCCCCGGGCGGTTCAGGCGGCTGCGCGGATGCTCGGGCCGGTTTTCATTGAATCAGTGCGCGTCAGTGAGTCGTAACGCGATGGCGATCGCGATCACGGGCTTCCATCACAGTCCAGGCGAGCTGGCTTAGCACCAGGCCCGCGACAGCGCCCACCCCCAGAAGAACAGCGAACATGTGTCGATCCTCCTTGCGTATTGCCGTCTCGCGGAGACAGCCTGTCGACCGCAGAACCAGCCTAGCGAAGAGTATCGATAATGACGATATGCATAATAGACCAAAACTTTACGCGAAATGCGTACGTAAATAGTGCCAACTGGTGCCATCGCCGGCGCAACCGCGCCCTTCGTTTCTGCCTTGCACCTCCTTACCGGCAGCTCTACTGTGCACGTGCTGAACGTGCGCGCATGAGGAGGCCACGATTTGGGCTCGGAGTCATCTGCCAGCAGCCTGCGAATCTGCCCGGCGTGCGGGGTC
>DATCGT010000373.1:0-4878 GCA_036508775.1 Tepidiformaceae bacterium
TCTCGCTCCCGCAGCGGTCCCAGCGTTGCCGGGTTGGGGGGGCCTCCGTTCAGCTCTCCCGCTTCCCCTGAGCTACAACAGACGACCAGGCATTTCCAGCCAGCCAGAGTGGCCAGGGCGATGGTGCCGCCGAAGCTGTACGCCTCATCGTCGGGGTGGGGGATGATCGCCAGGAGCTTCGGCACGAACGAATCCTAGCAGCGGACCCGATTCGCGACAGGCGCGTTGGGCGATGGTTCGCGGGCATCGTACAGTGCGTCCATGCGAATCATCGGCATCGACCCGGGGCTGAACGCCACCGGCTACGGGATCATCGAAATCGACGGCGACCGTTGTCTCCACGTTCGTCACGGCGTGATTCGCACGAAGCCAGCGGACGGCGTCGCCAGCCGGCTGGTCGCGATCCGCGACGGCGTGCGGGCGGTGGCTGCAGAGGCCGTAGCGAGTTCGAGCGCCATCGAAGCATCGTTCGTGGGGAACAACGCCCGTAGCGCCATGTCACTCGGACAGGCCCGAGCCGCGGCGATCATTGGGCTCGCGGATGCCGGGCTCGAGGTGTTCGAGTACGCCCCCACCGTGGTGAAGCAGACCGTCGCTGGTTATGGCCGGGGGGACAAGGAGCAGGTCGCGGAGATGGTCCGGCTGCAGCTCGGGCTACCTTCCCTGCCGACCCCGGCGGACGCAGCCGATGCCCTGGCCATCGCGATCACCCACTGGGCGCATTCCCGACTGGCGGCGAGGATCTGAGCGAAAAGAGACCCTAGTAGCGCCCACCGAGCTTCGCGTGGTCCCAGCTGTAGATGTCCACCGGGCGGACGCGAACGACCACCCGCTTCGAAGCAACCGCGAGTGCAGCCTCGGTTGTATCGGTGCGCACGGGAATCCCGTTGTACTTGGCACCGACGAGCGCCTGCACCTTCGCGGTCTCGGCCGCGTCATCGACGAGCTCGGCGTTCCCCTCGATTACGAGGCCCTTGAGTTCCGCGTAGGCCTTCCCGGTCTCGAGCATCACGGAGACCTTCGGGTTCCGCTTGAGGTTCAGGATCTTCTGGCTCTTGCGGAAGGTCGTGAAATGGATGAGACCGTCGATGACGACGTACCACATTGCTACAAGGTGGGGGTAGCCCTTCAGGCCAATCGACGCTACCTGTAGGGTCCAGCCCTCATCGAGGAGCTGCTGCTGTTCGGCATCGGAGAGGGCGATCGAAGTGCGACGGCTCGGCATCACGGCCTCCAGGAAGATGTGTCAGCGAAGCCTACACACTGGAGACGCCGGTCGCATGACCTTCGTGCCGGCTGAGCTATTTCTGGTAACGCCGACGGCGGTCCCGGCCGCCAGCCTGGCTGCGCCCGTACCGCACCGGCCCGCTTCGCCCGGCCACTGCAGCAAACGCCTCAAGCTCTTCCTCGTCGGAGCCGACGAGCTGGCGGCGAAGTCCCACGATCTGGTCGCGCAGACCTGCTGCTTTCTCGAACTCGAGATTCTTCGCCGCGGCCTTCATCTGCGATTCGAGCTCCTTCACCATCCGGAGGGTCTCGTCGCGGGCCATTGGGCGACCCGCCACGTACTCGGCTGGCTCCTCGGCGACCGCGCGGCGGACGTGGTCGGTGATGTCGCGAATCGCCTTGTGGATACTCGCCGCCTCAATGCCGTGGGCGAGGTTGTAGTCGGCCTGGATCTGGCGGCGACGGTAGGTCTCGTCGATAGCGGTTTGCATGCTGTTGGTGACCTTGTCGGCGTACATGATCACGCGGCCTTCGACGTGGCGGGCCGCCCGGCCGATTGTCTGGATCAAGGAGCGGTTGGAGCGGAGATAGCCTTCCTTGTCCGCATCGAGGATGCAGACAAGCGAGACCTCAGGCAGGTCGAGCCCTTCGCGCAGGAGATTGATTCCGACGACGACGTCGTACACGCCGAGCCGAAGGTCGCGGAGGATCTCGACGCGGTCGAGCGTCTGGACTTCAGCATGGAGGTAGTGGGTCTTGATCCCCATCTCCGTGAGGTAGTCGGCGAGGTCCTCGGCCATCTTCTTCGTCAGGGTGGTCACGAGGATGCGCTGCCCCCGGGTGATCGTCAGGCGGATCTCCTCCATCAAGTCGTCGACCTGGTTCTTCGTGGGGCGAACCTGGATCTCGGGGTCGAGGAGACCTGTTGGGCGGATCACCTGCTCGACGACCTGTGTTGATCGGCTGGTCTCGTACTCGGCAGGGGTGGCACTGACGAAGACGACCTGGTTGATGTGGTTGTCGAATTCCTCGAAGGTCAGGGGGCGATTGTCGAGAGCGCTGGGCAGGCGGAAGCCGAATTCAACCAGCGTTTCCTTGCGCGCGCGGTCTCCGAAGAACTGGCCCTGGACCTGCGGCAGGGTCATGTGCGACTCGTCGACCATCAGAAGCCAGTCGTCGGGGAAGTAATCCAGGAGGCACCATGGCGTCGACCCCGGCTCACGTCCCTGGAGGTGGCGGGAATAGTTCTCGATCCCGGCGCAGTAGCCCGTCTCGCGCATCGATTCGATGTCGTAGTGCGTGCGCTCTTCGAGGCGGGCGGCCTCCAGGATCTTACCCTGTGCCTTGAAGGCCTTGAGCTGCTCCTCAAGTTCCGCCTCGATATCAACGACCGCTTCGAGAAGCCGGTCCTGCGAGGTCACGAAGTGCTTGGCGGGGAAGATATCGATCTGCTGGTGCTCGGCGACGATTTCGCCGGTAAGGGGGTCCAGCTCAACGATCCGCTCGACCTCGTCGCCGAAGAAATCGATGCGGACGGCCAGTTCGTCATAGCTTGGGAGGATGGTGAGCGAGTCGCCCCGGAGGCGGAACTTTCCGCGAACGACATTCATGTCGTTCCGCTCGTATTGCATGCTGATCATCCGCCGGATGGCTTCAGAGCGCCGGAACATCTGGCCGACCTTGAAGCTGAGCACGAACTCCTGGTAGGACTGGGGCTCGCCCAGGCCGTAGATACAACTGACGCTCGCCACGATGATCACGTCGCGCCGGAGAAAGAGAGCGCGGGTGGCGGCGTGGCGCAGCTTGTCAATCTCTTCGTTGATATCGGCGTCCTTCGCGATGTACGTATCTGAGCGAGGGATGTAGGCCTCGGGCTGGTAGTAGTCGTAGTAGCTGACGAAGTACTCGATCGCGTTCTCGGGGAAGAATTCCTTCAACTCGGAGCAGAGCTGGGCGGCGAGAGTCTTGTTGTGGGCGAGGACCAGCGTCGGTCGTCCGGTCTGCTGGATGACGTTTGCCATAGTGAACGTCTTGCCGGAACCGGTGACCCCAAGAAGGGTCTGGTAGCGGTCGCCACGATTGACGCCTTCGACCAGTTTCTCGATAGCCTGGGGCTGATCGCCGGTCGGCAGGAAGTCGGAGACCAGTTTGAAGCCGGACCGGGCACCTGGAGGCGCGAGCGAAGCCATGTAGCCAGTGTACCCGAGCGATCGGGCGGCGAATCGCCGGCAGACCACGAAATGGGGGCCCCATGACCGCTGTCCAGCGTCGCCGGATTTCGTTAGGGTGAGGGTAACGACGCGGGAAGCACCGGAGGTACCTCATGTTCTCGAAAATCCTGGTCCCACTCGACGGATCGCCCGAAGCCGAAGCAGCGATCGAGCCAGCGAAGGCGATCGCCGAGAAGTTCGGTTCGACCGTGGTGCTTCTCGAAGTCACCGCTGGCTACGGGCGGGTCGTCGCAGCGAGTGCCGCCGAAACGTTTGGGTCAGCCGGGTCGGTCGCTGCGATGGCAGAGGCCGAGAAGGCCGCCGAGGGGCGAGCGAGCGCCTACCTGGACAACCTGCGCGCAGAGAAGGGCACCCCCCTCTGGCAGGCGCTGGTCGCCGAGGGCGATTCGAGCACGGTCATCGTCGACCAGGCCAGGGCCAACAAAGTCGACCTTATCGTGCTGGCCACGCACCAGCGGACCGGCCTGAAGCGCCTCTTCCTGGGCAGTGTCGCTGAGGATGTGGTCCGGCACGCGCAGGCCCCGGTGTTGATCGTCCATCGCGAAGACTGACACCGCGCGGCCACTTAACCCCGGACCATGCCATATTCATTGCAGGAACCTGCAATGAACGCGCTCGATGTCCTGTTGCTCACAATGCTTGGACTGGCCGGCACCTACGGGTATCTGCGTGGCCTGTGGGTAGCGGTGTGTGAGTTCGCCGGGTTCGTTGTCGGGCTCGTCGCCGGAGCCGTCTATGCGCCGGCGATAGCGGACCTTCTCGGAGTCCACGACCCGGCGTGGCGCCAGTTCACCGGTCTCATGGTGATTACGCTGGGGCTCAGCGTGGGGACGAGCCTGGGATTCCTGGCGGGGACGCCGTTGCGGCGATGGCTGGTCGGCAGACGCCTTCTCGGCCCGCTCGATAGCGTACTGGGGGCTGTCGTGGCCATCGGACTGACGGTCGGGGCGGCATGGCTGGCCGCGCTGAGCTTCAGCGCCGGTCCGAGCCAGGACCTGGCCGGCCTCGTGCAAGGCTCGGCGATTCTCGGCCGGATCAACGATGTTGCGCCAACGGCGCCAGGCTTCGTGACACGGGTCGAGAAGCTCCTCTCTCAGCAGCTCAGCTCGAACCTGTTCGTCGGCCCCGAGCCCTCTCTGCCGTCCCCCCTGCGAATTGACCCGGCATCGACCAGTAGCGCGGGCGTGAACGCCGCAGCCGCCGTCACGGTCCGGGTGCGAGGCAACGGCTGCGGCGGCATCGTCGAGGGCAGCGGATTCCCCATCGGGCCTGGCCTGATCCTGACCAATGCACACGTTGTGGCGGGGACCCGGACCACGACGGTCAATGTCTCCGGCTCAGCGCAGCGACTCGCGGGCCAGGTGATCCTCTTCGACCCGGACCGCGACCTCGCGGTGGTTAGCGTCCTGGGACTCAACCT
>DATCGT010000374.1:0-2413 GCA_036508775.1 Tepidiformaceae bacterium
GAGCGATGAGACATTCCCCGGCAGCGGTCGCCGCCGCCGATCCGCCCGAACTGCCGCCCGGCACGAGATCAAGGTTCCAGGGGTTGTGCGAGGGGCCGAAGGCAGAATGCTCCGTGCTCGATCCCATCGCGAACTCGTCCATGTTCGTCTTGCCGACCATGACCGCGCCCGCCTTGCGGACCTGCTCGTATACGTGGCTGTCGTACGGCGGAATGAAGTTGCCCAGGATCTTCGAGGCGGCGGTCGTACGCACGCCTTTCGTCATGATCAGGTCTTTGACGCCGATGGGGACCCCCGTGAGCGGCGTCGCGGTCCCGGCTGCGAATTTCGCATCAGCCTCGCGAGCCTGTTCGAGCGCGATTTCGGGCGTCAGCGTGATGTAGGCATGCACGCGGCTTTCGGCTGCCGCGACGCGGTCGATCACGGACTGCGTCAGTTCAACGGACGTGAACTTGCGTTCCCGGAGGCCTTCGTGCGCTTCGTGGGCGGTCAGTCGCCAGAGGTCACTCATTCGAGCACCGCCCGGACGCGGATGTATCCGTCTTCCTGTGCGGGGGCGTTAGCGAGAGCGTCGGCCTGCGACAGCGAAGGACGCGCCTCGTCCGCTCGCATCACGTTCGAGAGCGGTAGCGGGTGGGCGGTTGGTTCGACCCCATCGGTGTCGACGGCGGCGAGTGCCGCGAAGTGATCGAGGATGCCCGAGAGCTGGGCGGCGAAGCGAGAGACCTCGTCGTCGGTCAAGGACATCCGGGCGAGCCGGGCGATGTGGAGCACTTCTTCAGATGTGAGCGCCATTAGTGCAGAGGGTACAACGGCCCCCGGTTTACCGCGCGTTGATAGATCCTTGTAGATGCTTTGTTACCCTCGAACCCGATGCAGGCGATGGCTCAATGGGGGAGAGTCACGGCTGAGCTCGTCGTCTCGGCGATGGGATCAGTCCAATGAACGTTGTCCAGACCCGGATGCGTCGCCGTCAGGCGACCGAAAACGCCCGGCGCGCCCCATGGTGGATGATCATCCTTCTTGCCATGGGTGCCCTGGGGGCCCTCGGTGCGGCGGTCGGCCTGGGCGCCTTGTACGCCGTCTACAACCACTACGCCGCCGGCTACGTCCCGATCGAGCAGAAACTCCTCCAGAACAGCGCTGGTCTGACTGAGATCTATGATCGCGGCGGCCCTACAAGCGGCGTCCTGCTGGGGGCGCTCACCAACGCCGATGCACAGCTCCTGAATCCGGTGCCCCTCAGCGATATCTCGAACTACATGATCCAGGCGACGATCTCGACGGAGGACAACTCGTTTGAGACGAATCCCGGGATCAATTTCCAGGGGCTGTTGCGAGCTGGCTTCGAATACTTGAGCGGGGGTGCGACGACGGGCGGCACTGGCGGTTCGTCGATCACCCAGGAACTCATTAAGAACGTCTACATCTGTCCCAGCATTGGCTCGGAGGAGCAAAACGTTTGCGCCGTGGCCCCGCGAACGATCGACCGCAAGCTCCGCGAGATTGCCTATGCTCTTGAACTCGACAAGGGCTACTCCAAAGACCAGATCCTGGGCTGGTACCTCAACCAGATCTCCTATGCGGACCGCTACATTGGGGTCGAGGCGGCTGCGCAGGGTTACTTCCATAAAGACGCGAAGGACTTGACGCTGGCCGAGGCTGCACTCCTCGCCGGCATTCCCCAGGCGCCGACCGAATACCACCCCCGCCTGAACTGCGTAAAGGACGACCAGGACAACTGCATCGTCGATGACCAGGGCCGGACGACTGTTGGTGGGGCAGCGAAGACGCGCCAGGAAGAGGTGCTCAACCTCATGGTCGTCCACGGCCGCGCGACCCAGGAAGAGGTTGATGCCGCCAAGGCCGAGGTCATCTACGTCTATTCGCAGACTAACCCGCTCAAGGCTTCCGCCTTCATCGATGACCAGGTTGAGCCGCGGCTCGTTCGCATGTGCGAGGCGGGGCAGCTTCCGAAGTCCCCGAATGCTCCCGATTGCACCAGCAGCGTCCACGCGGCCGGTTACAAGGTCACGTCAACACTCGACTGGGGCCAGACCGACCAGGCCGAGCAGATGATCGGCAAGTTCATCAATCAGGGACTGGCGAACGGTTGCGGGTGCTATAATGCCGCGCTCACGACGATCGACCCAACGACGGGGGAGGTGATTGTCTACGCCCCGAACCGTGACCCAACTTACGTCTCCGACCGGCGCGTTGCCGGGGACATCGACCAACTCACCGAGATAAACCAGCCGGGATCATCTTTTAAGCCGGTGGTGTACCTGGCCTTCTTCGATGACCTGAACAAGGTTCCGATGAGCACTATCTGGGATACCAGCCCGCTTCAGATCGGCGGCGCGACGATTGTGGATCCGCGCAACGATGGCAAGGCCAACGAAGGCCTGATTAC